>CAZDRW010000071.1:0-10796 GCA_964507555.1 uncultured Desulfarculaceae bacterium | reverse complement strand
AGCCTGTCAATCTCACCAAATCACTAAAAGAGGGCAGCTTGCGTCAGGTGTTTCAGGTTCCTTGGTTTGGCCTTTCATTAGCCCCAGCAAGCCTTCCAAGCCGTAGCTTGGAAAAACCAGGAGACTCAGGCGGCCGCCCGGCCTTTGGGGGTCGCCGGACTCCAGCCAGGGTCCGCCGATTGCTTGCAAGGACTTGATAAGATGTGAGGAGAGCGTTGCTTGGCCAAGGGCCTCTAAAATCTTGCCCAAGGCCTCCTTGAACTCCGCGGACTCTTCCGGGCAGGGAAGCCGCAACCTCAGCGCTTCCCGGGCCAGGGTGGTGCCGGCCATTGACAAGGAGACTGGAGGCCAGAGCAGGCTTTGCGCTCCGGCGGACGAGCGGACCGGCTTGCCGCCCAGCACGAGGTTGGCCCTTTCCAAAAGCAGCGAGGCCGCCTGAGGGCTCAAGGTCAGGGGCGTAAGGTTCTTTATTTGTTCAAAGGGAGCCAGACAGGCCCAGGCCTGTAGTCGGTAAGCGGTCAGGGATTCATCTTCCATTTCCAGGCTCAGCGAACCCAGGAGGCCGGGCGCTAACTTCTGAAATTCGGCAGGGACTTCTTCATCCTGGTTCACGCCCAACAACTCCGACATATGTTCTTGCTGGGAATCAATGCCAATGGCCAACGAACGCATCTCCCCCATTTGTTGCTCCAAGAGATGGGCCAGCTTCAACACCAATGCCGAAGACGCTGGAGGCAGGTTTTTCGGCCGCTTCTCAGCCTGCGCGCCGCCAATAATCTGGTGCTTGATTGATCTGGTGGTTTCCAGATCCGGCTGCGGCGGCTTGGTTCCGGCCTTCAAGGTTCCCAGGGCGCCGCTGTCGCGGTGACTGGCGATCCAACTTTCCCACTGATGCATCAAATGCTTCAGCCGGACGGGATCGAAGTCGATGTCTTCACTTTCCGGGGAAGCCTCCAGGGTTTTGAACACCCCCGGCCGCCCTCCCTCCACATCCACTTGGGCTTGGCTAAGATCGGGAGGCCTGAGCAGGTAGACTTCATCAAAGCAACCAGCCAGTATCTCGGATTGGTCCTTGGCAAGATAGGTATGGGGAAGGACTACGCTTTTTATCATGTTTTTACCTATAACCCTAATTAGCGCGGCAAAGGGGCCTGTTTGGTGGTTCTTGCCCTGGCGTTGCCGCAGGGTGCACAAACCCGTACCAAGTTTCAGCGTCCTAAACCCATTTTCCGCCAAGTGTTTATGCCGGCGAGGCATCCCCTGTTGGCCGGCCTTGGCCCGGCGGTTCGGGCTCGGGTTGGGTTACCCTGGCTAGGCCTCGGGCGGTCCCTCGAATTTTAGGTGCCCACGCGCCACCACCATTTGAGCGGCCAGAAGCTCTTCCTTGGGAACCACGCTTTTGGCGATGTTTTGGATTTGGGTCCGGGAATACTCGGCCTCAGGCGTGTCCGGGTACGCGGCCATGACCCCCTCGTAAAGACCTAGAGCTTCATCCAACTCCTTGGTCTTGTAGTGCATTGCATGCGCCGCCGCATATTGCTTGCCTACCTCTGTGGGTGCTGCTTCGTTTCTCATGCCTGGTTCTCCGTTCTTTTCGGGTCAAGTTTTCAGTTTTCGGAAACCGTAGGGGTGCAATTTCTCTTCCCTAACTTCATGGAACTTCTACCCTCATTAATGCAATTTAAGGCCCAGCGTTATAAACGTTTAATTATTGAATAGTTATACAAACAGGCCAGCTTGGGCTTGCTTATCAATTCATTCATTACGAACCCTATAGCCATCATTTTGATTGAGTTAAATTGGCATACCTGTCGTGGATGTGTGGGTCACAGGAATTTTCAAAAATTGATACCAAAGGTCAGACGCGCCCCGTTTTTGCCTGCTAACCAAGGGAACTGGCTGAATAATCTGTAGTAATGGTCTGCGGGCTATCGACGCCCATCATAATGACGTATACTTAATTCAAGATGATGGAGGCTGGCGATGCGCGTGGAAGATCTGCACCACAAAGAAATCCTGGAACTGGATCCGGAGGGGGGCTTGATCCGTTTCGCGGGGCAGCGCGCACTCTTGCTCGACGCCGTGGCCATGGGAATTTTACGTCAATACCTGGTTGCCAATTTCGGCTTGACCGCAGCGCGAGCTGTTCTTACCCAGTTCGGTTTCGCACACGGATGGCGCATGGCAGAGGCCCTGAAAAAGGAATTCGTGTGGGCCAATGATGATGAATGGCTGCGTGCCGGCTCCCGGATACACACCTTGGGAGGACTTTTTCGCATCCAGCCGGGAAGCGAAGGCCCACTCACCAAGAAAGGTTCCATGCTGCTTGCATCCTACGAGGCAGAGCAGCATCTCTTGCATTTCGGCCGCTCCGATTCGCCCGTTTGCTGGACCATTTGCGGCCTCATGAGCGGCTACATCAGCCGAACCACCGGCAAGGAAATCTATGTCCTCGAAGACCGCTGCCTTGGCGAGGGCCACGCGGCCTGCCACTTCCTGGGGCGCACACGAGAGGAATGGGGCCAAGAACGCGCCGAGGAGCTGTCCTTCTTCGACTCGGGACGCCTCAAAGATTGCCTCGATGTCTCGCTGAGCAGGGTCACCGAGACCCTGAAGGCTGCGGAGGAAAAGCTTCGGGCGCACCAAAAAGTGCTGGTGAGCTTGACACGCGACATGGATGAACCTCTGGGAATCATCGCCAAGAGCTCCAATATGCGGCGGGTTGTGGAACTGGCCCAAAGGGTGGCCAAAGTTGATGCCACGGTGCTCATTACCGGCGAAAGCGGGGTGGGCAAGGAACGGATCGCCCGTATCATCCACGACGAGTCAACCCGCGCCGCGGGGCCGTTCATCGCCGTCAACTGCGGCGCCATCACCGAGACGCTTTTTGAGAGTGAGCTTTTCGGGCACAAGCGCGGCGCTTTCACTGACGCGTCCTCTGACCGGCAAGGCCTGTTCGAAACGGCCAATCACGGAACCCTGCTGCTGGACGAAATCGGTGAGATCTCTCCAAATATGCAGGTCAAACTCCTCCGGGTTCTGCAGGAGCGGGAGATTCGGCGGGTCGGAGAAAGCAAGAGCCGGCCGGTGGACGTCCGGGTCCTGGCCGCCACCAACCGCGACCTGGCCCACGGGGTCGCGGACGGCGCCTTCCGGCAAGACCTCTATTACCGGCTCAAGGTGGTCGAACTGCCGGTGCCGCCGCTCCGCGACCGCAGAGACGACATTTTGCCGCTGGCCCGGGTGCTACTCGCGGAGGCGGCGGTGCGCATGGGGCGTAAAATCGTAGGCCTCGCCCCCAGCACCGTTGATCAGCTTCTACGCTATGAGTGGCCAGGCAACGTGCGCGAGTTGGAAAACGCCATGGAACGTGCCGTGGCGCTGGCGCGCGGCAATCGCGTGGTCCTCGAAGACCTGCCGGAGGAGATCAGACAGGCGTTCCCCAAACCGGTGGTTAACGGGGAAACCGTGCAACCTCTCAAGGAAGTCGAAAAGGAGTACATCATCGCGGTGCTGGAACTAAACAACGGAAACCAGACGCGCACCGCCGAACAGCTCGGAATAGGCACGGCGACACTGTACCGCAAGCTCAAGCAATACGGCCTCACCGGGCAACATCAGGCCCAACGGAACAAGTCAACAACTGGGTTAAAAGCGTAGAAAGCAGGATCGCCTGGCATTGCTAAGATTCCAGGCGAAAGCATGCTGGCGAAAGCGGCGCGGTTGCCTGGCTTTCTCGTCCCCTGGCTCAGCTTGGAAGCTTTGCTCCCCAGAGAGACCGCTCGTTCGATAAGGGTTCATCGCCAGCGGAAGTAGCACAGGGCGCTATATTGAAATGAAGGTTCCCTATGTTTAAGAGCGTTCACTAGCTACACATTTTTAGGACAAGGCAATATTTTAAATTGTGCTAAGTTAAGTTAAGCCTTGAGGGGGAGAATCCGCACACCTTTGCAGATGCTCAACGAATCACGCTAGTATTGAGCAACGCCAAATATAAATTGGACGTTGTCCTCTCCAAATATCAAATACAAATCACTTCATATTTACTTCAGGGGTCCAGACAAATGTGCTATGACGATAAATTAATACATAAGATACTGATATTATGTCAAAAATAGTTATAGGCTATTCACTTGTAAAGATCAAGGAACTCCGGGGGGGACCCCCTTCTTTTTCGGAAAAGAAGGGGCTGTCCCCCCGGAAAAAACCTGCTTAATAATTCATCCCGCGCTTAAATGGTTGCACATTTATCGGCCCGGCCCCTCTCTGCAATATCATCAATCCCCGAACCCATGGCCCGATTGGGTGATGCTGCTCCTTGCATAGTCGGCAGAATATTAATTAGGGGCAATTTCCCCATCTTCAACCTGGTGCGGACTTAAGGAGGCGGATCATGACCCAGAAAGAGTTGGCCCCGGTTTTCGCGGAGATCAAGGAAGACTATCTTCAGCAAATCCAGGCCAAGTGGGATGACATCGACTTGCCAGTCTTGGGGCTCGAACGCGGCAATGACAGCATCGAGGTGCCGTTTTATAACCGTAAATATGTGGTTTCAGCAGAGGGCATCAAGGGCGGAGAAAGCCACATATTGGGGCACATGACCTACGTTACGATCAGCCAATACTTGCTGGGACCGGCCAGGCCGGCCACGGGTCCGGTGGATTGGGCCTCATTCAAGGAATTTCCCGATGGCGCGCCCTATGGGGGAGGCTTTCACGATGTGGTGGAGCGCAAGCTGGCCAAGGTTTTTTCCGGGCGGCTGGATGAGCTGAAGCAGAGGTGTGAAGAACTGGGCGGCTTCCTGCCCGAAAGGAGCTATTCGTATGACCTGGTGCAGTGCTTCCAGGCCTTGCCCAGAGTGCCGGTCTTGCTACTTTTCAACGACGCGGAAGATATGTTCCCCGCCCAATGCTCGGTGCTGTTTCAGTCCGATTGCGCGGGCTATCTGGATATGGAATCCGTGGTCATGGTGGGCACCAGCCTGATGGTGTTTTTGACCGGCGGAGAAGCACCGCCTGCCTAAAAGAATGGCGGCTCCGGGATGCTGTGGACTTCCCGGAGCCGCCGGAGTGATCCTTTCCGAAGGCGCCCTAATTCCCGCGGAAAGGAGCGGAGCCAATCAATTAATAGCGCTTGGTCGGCGCTGCTGGCTTTTGGCCTATAAGGCCGCTTAGAAATTAATGCCCACGCCTCCCCAGACCACCTGCTCGGGCTCGGGGTAATAGGAATAGCCGTACTGGCTGGCATAGGCCCAGGTGGCGTATTTCTCGCCCAACAAATTGCTGGCGTTCAGGAACACCTTGTAACGGCCGATGCGGTAGTTAAGGTTCAGGTCCAGGGTGATGAAGGAGTCCATCTTGGAGAAATCGTTGTTCCGGTCGTTGCCATAGGGGCGCTCGCCCACATAGTTGAGCCTTAAAGTTCCGGTGAAGCCTTGAGGCAAGGTCAGGGTGAGGCCGGCCGCGGCCTTCCAATCCGGCACCAGGGGTATGCTCTTGCCGTTGTTGGGACCGGCGGTGAAGGTGTTATCACTATAGGTAAGGCTGCCGAAAAGGCTGAGTAGTTTGTGCAGCGGCACTACCAAGGATGCTTCCACGCCCTTGTGCTCGGTGTCGTCCAGGTTCTCGTTGGTCATGGTGTCGTTGTTATAGGCGATTTCGTCCTTCATCTGCAGCAGATAGCAAGCTAGGGAGAAGCGGCCGCCGGGCATGAAGGTCCATTCGCCGCCCACCTCGTAGTTGTAGCCATTTTCCGGGTCGAGCTTGTTGAAGGCGCCGAAGGTCACGTACTCGTCCACCGTGGGGTAGCGGAAGGTGCGCGAGACCCGGGTATAGGCCTTGGTGCCGGGTAAGAAGGTGTAGGTGAGCCCCAGGGTCCAGGCGGTCTGGTCGTCGTCATAGTCGTTGGAGGCGCTGGCCTGGCCCACCGGCTTCAGGCTTAAGTCGTAATCGGCCCGCTGATAGCGCGCGCCGAAGGAGAGCAGCAGCGCAGGTGTGAGGCTGAGCTCGTCCAGGAAGTAGGGGCCCAGGCTGGTTACTTTGTATTCGATGCTTTCGGTCTTGGGGCCCGACAACGCGAATTTATCCGTGTCCATGGCGGTGTTGTAGTAGTCCACCCCCAGGGTGAGGCGGTTGTTCAAGCTGCCGATGGCGTGGCTCAGCACGTACTTGGGCAGAACCCCCCAGGTGTTTATGTCGGACAGGCGTTTGGCGTTGTGATAACCGCCCAGCGACGATTCGTTTTCCTGGCGGCGGAAGGAGAGATCGGCCGAGAAGACGCCGCCCGCGCCCCAGTCCTTGCTGACCTGGCCGCGGATGTTGCCGGATTTTTTCTCGCCCCAGTCGTTGGGGCTGTTGCTCTGACGCCGGTCCTTTTCATAGTCTTCCAGACTCAGCCCGCCAGGCAGCGAGTAATGCATTTGGTTGAATGCGCCGTCCAAAAGCAAGCCCCAGCCCTGGCCAGCGTCGTAGTTGGTGTTGAAGGTAAAATTGCTCAGGCGGGTCTCCGAGTTTTGGCGGTAGCCGTCGGTGTAGTCGTGCCGCGCCGAGACAAACCAGCCCAGCTTGTCCAGGCCGCCCTCGGCGTAGCCCCGGAGGCCCCACGAATTAAAGCTGCCGTACTGGCCCTGCAGCTTGGCCTTGGGGTCGCCCTTGCTCGAACGGGTGATGATGTTTATCACGCCGCCCACGGCGGAATCGCCATAGAGCACGCTGGCCGGGCCCCTCAGGATTTCAATGCGTTCGATGTTCTCCACCGGAATGGTGCTGAAATCAGCGCCCGATAAATCGATCTGGTTGATCCGGCGGCCGTCCACCATCACCAGGGTGTGCAGGGCGCCGGTTTCGCCGAAGCCGCGCAGGTCCACGCTGGCCAGAGCGCCGGTGCCGGTGTAGTCGCGCACCGTGACCCCTGCCAGGGTTTTGAGCACATCGGTCACGGTTAGCGGACTTAACGCCTGGATCTGGTCGCGGGTGATGACGGTGACGTTGCGGGAGAGCTTGTCCAACTCGCGCTCGCTGCGGGTGGCGGTTACGCTCACTTCCGGCAGCTTGGCCGTGTCCTCGGCCAGGGCCGCTGTCGCGCCAAGGCTGAAGGCAAGGCAAGAAGACAAAAGCAGGGTAAAGATGAGTAAAGGCGATCTGTTCATGATACTTATAAGCCTCCTTGGTATGGGCTATCGCAGCAAAGCCGGGCTCCCCGCCGCTAAAAAAATAAAGTCCCCCCGGTCTTTCGACCGGGGGGACTGCACCCAGCTTGCTTGATCGCCCCTTGACACGGAACCCGCTGGCCATGCCTTTAGGGGGCTTTTGGCCACATTCGCCGATCCTGGCCGGCGCTACGCAGATACCGTATATGGAGTCGGCAGGTCTTCTGGCTCCCGGATTACCCTACTCGCCGCGCCTTCCCACTCGGCTCTGGCTTTATCGCCCGGCTTCTTATCTGCCGGGCCACCCTCCAAGCAGTGACTTATTTAGCGGCTTTCGTCCCCGGTTACAGCGGCGGGACCGCGACGGATTCGCACCGTCTTCCCTATTAGCCCTTTTGGGGCACCGTCTCCGGATATGTTTACAAGGCCTGTTTACGACAGTCCCAAGATTAAGTCAAGCGATTTGAGAAAAAAGGAACACCCGCAAGCGCAAGACAAGCGCCAACGGGTGCTTCTCATTTGGTTAAAGACGGGACGTTAGAGGTTACAAGCTCCCAGGAAGCAGGCTGTTAACCTTTTTTCACATAAAAGCTTATGTAGCCGTCCTTTTGCTCTTCGCCCAGGAACTCATCGCCCGAGCGCTGGGTGAAAGCGGGCAGATCGTTGCGCGTGCCTGGGTCGGTGCCCTGGATTTCCAGGATCTGACCGGGTTTCAGGTTTTTCATGGCCTTCTTGGTTTTCAGAACCGGCATGGGACAGCTAAGCCCGCGCGCGTCCAAAACCTCGTCGGGGGTATATTCCGCCATGTTGTATCTCCCTTTGTTTATGGTTAGGGGGCAGCCGGATAGCGGCTACACCATGGTGAATTTGTCGGTTTCTTCGTTCCAGGCCATGGCCGCCCACCAAACCACCATGACCAGGCACACCAGCACGATGGCCCAGAAATAGCCGGTGGCGTGCGGCAGGAAAAAGGGTTGGCCCCAAGCCTGGGCAACCTTGTTGGTAAAGACATAGTATTTGAACAGGCTGTTGCTTAAGGCGAACATAATCACCGCGATGATGAGTTTCACCTGGCCTTCGCCCGCGCGCCACACCGAGCCCGAGCCGCAGCCGCCGGTAAGCAGCATGCCCACCCCGAACACCACGCCACCCAGCAAGCCGCCGATCCAGTGGTGGTAGACGTAGGTCATTTCGGGTCTCAAACCCGACCACTTAATAATCATGAAGCCCACAAAGGAGATCATCACCGACAGCGCCACAGCCCGGGTGGCCACCGCCTCGCCGGTCATGAAGGGGTCGCGGAAGGCGCGCACGAAGCAGAAACGTACCCTTTGGATCACCAGGCCGATGCCGGCGCCGATGAGCATGAGCACGCCGATCTCGGTGTAGGCCTGAAAGCTTAAGGCGTAGGCCCAGACGATGAGGACCAGGAAAACCAGCGCACCCAGCCAGGGCTGGATCTTTTTCCAATCCACGCCGCCCTCTTTGGCCTCTTTGGCTTTGAGCGGCTTGGCGGTGATATTTTCCATCTCCCACATGAGGTACTTGAGTCCTATGAGCGCGCCGATCAAAAGCCCGATCATCATGGCAAAGCCCGACACCGAGCCTGCGGCCAAAGCGGAGTAGAACCCGCCCACGTTGCAGCCGCCTGCCATCACCGAGCCCACGCCCAACAAAATGCCGCCCACCAAGCCCTTTAAGAGCTCCCAATTGGGCGCCATCTGGATGGAAAACTGCCGCGATAAGAGGGCGGAGCCAAATGCGCCGAACAGCAGCGCCCAGGTGAGCATGCCCGGTTCGGATAGGAATAGGCTGTGCCCGGGGGCTTTGTCATAGAGGCCGACGGCATAAAAAAACCAGTCTCCCCAGACTCTTAGGCCGCCGGCCACGCCCCAGGGACGGCCCGAGGCAAAGGCCAGCACTCCCAAAAAGGCCAGCAGCACGCCGCCAACCCAAAAAGGCCAATTACGTTCGAACACAGCGCTATAGCCTTGTTTAAACCTCTCAACTAGCACGCTTTCCGCCATGATTCCTCCGGTTGGCTATCACGGATTACAAGCTGCATACGTCATTTGGGTCTTGATGGCAGCATAACCGCGCCGGGCCCTTAACCTGCTTTGATCACGAATGACAGTTTTTGGCGCATGAAGCTAACGCTTTTTTATTCTTAACGTAATTTATAGGGCACAGCGCCGGTGGAGTCAAGAGGTCCCAGATAAGGCATATGGTATTGATAAAAATTATGAGTAGGAAGCGGGGATTGTTCAAGGATTTTTGCTTTTCGGGTTGATCCAAGGTAGCATGGCTTGACAGGCTGCGGTCTGCCCGGTTTACTAGGCGGCGGCAATGAAAACCTGAAATACGCGGCTGCTTTAGGCCGTTTCCTGAGTAAAACAAGGAGAAAAGCAAAGCATGAGTCCACGCAGGCTAAGTTGGTTGACAGGGCTGCTCTTCCTGTTTTGCGTACTGGCATTGCCCAGCGCCGCCCAGGCCAAGGACGAAGTTGATCTGGGCGTCATCACTGTAAAGGACAAGGCCCTGGCCGAGAGCATTCGCGCCCAGTTGTTGAAGGGCGCCAGCTTTGAAACGTTGGCTAAAAAACACTCGGTGGCGCCTACCGCCTCGCGCGGCGGCCGCCTGGGCATAGTTGCCATGAAACGGGTGCGGGTGGAATTCCGCCAGGCCCTGCAGGGATTGCCTGCAAACCGGCCCAGCGCGGTGGTGCCCACCGAAGGCGGCTATAACATCTTGATGCGCTTTGCCGCCAGAGACCAAGCCCCCGCCCCCGCTCAGGCTGCAACCCAAGCCCCGGCCAGAGCCGCTGACCCCCAAGAAAAATACCTTTTAGCTCGCCAACAGACCATGGCCGGCATGGAGGCCTTGGTGGCGGGTAAATTTAGGGATGCGGAAAAGAATTTCTCCCAATCCCGAGGGCTCAATCCCCAGGATTCGGCCACGCCATTTTTTCAGGAGATGACCCTTGAGGCGGCTACGGGCAAGGTATCGACCAAGGCGGTGTCCGCCTTTGCCGAAGGCTTTTTGGCCATGACCCAGGGTGATGTTAAAAAGGCTACGGAGCTATTTACTAAAGCCAACCAAATGGACGCCAAACTTTGGCAGGCCAAGCTTTTCCAGGCCAACCTACTGGCCGGTCAGGGCAAGAAAGACCAGGCCAAAGCCTTGTGGAAGGCGGTGTTGGCTCAAAAGCCCAACACGGCCCTGGCTTATGTTTCGCTGGGCATGGTGGCCCGCGATGAAGGCAAGCCGGCCGAGTCCCGCGATTTCTTCAATAAAGCGCTGAAGATCATCCCCGATATGGCCGAGGCTCACTACAACCTGGGCGGCTTGGCCCTGTATGAGGGTAATTTTAAGGAAGCCGAGCATCAATACCGCGCCGCTATCGCCTCCGATCCTTACAACGACGAGGCCCACAATGATTTGGGGTTGGCCCTGGCCTATCAAGGCAAAGTAAAAGAAGCGGAAAAGCAGTATGTGAAGGCTCTGGAGCTTAACCCCAACCTGGCATCGGCCCATCTTAATTTGGGCACCCTGTATGCTCAGACCAAACGCTACAACCAGGCCATCGATGAATTCACCAAGGCCTTGGCCGTGGACCCGAGCCTGGTGGACGCCCATAGCAACCTCGCCG
>CAZDRW010000070.1:0-10937 GCA_964507555.1 uncultured Desulfarculaceae bacterium | reverse complement strand
ATTCATGTTGGAGGATTAACCCCGGCGGCAAAAGCCTAAACCGGGGGTTCTAATGATAATCGACGCTCACACCCATGCCTTCGAGCCCGAGGACCTGAAGGTCAACATCGAGCGCATGGCGCTTTTGGACGCGCACCTGCCCGACGACGACCCCAACAAGTGGTGGGTGCGCGGGGTGGGCGATCTGGACGGGCTGGTGGCGGGCCAGGCCGAGGCCGGGGTGGACCGCATGGTGCTCTTGCCGGTATCCGGCAAAAAGGAGCGCTGCGCCGATCTGATCCGCTGGTCCGCCGAGGCGGCCGCCAAGCATCCCCAGATAATCCCCTTCGGCATATTGCATCCCAAAGGTAACGTGCGGGACGACCTGGACCTGGCCCTCAGCCTAGGGCTAAAGGGAATAAAGCTGCATCCCTTTATCCAGCGCTTTTCCCTGGATGACGAAGCCACCCAAGCCATGCTGGCCATGATCGAGGAGGCCGGGCTGCCGGTCTTGGTGGATACGCTTCACTCCGAGGGCATGATAAAAGCCAAGCCCCACCTGGAGTGGATCATGCAGTCCTTCGGGTTCATGGGCTGCGAACCGGAGCAGATCGCGCGCGCTGCAAAAAATCATCCCCGATTGAAGATCATCGCGGCCCACGGCGGCAGCCTCTACGGATGGGAGCACCTGGGCCCGCTGTACGATCTGGACAACGTGTACTTCGACATTTCCTACCTGAAGGGCCTGCTTTCGCCGGAAAAGGTGGTGGAGCTCATCCGCCGCAAGGGGCCTGAGCGCATGATCTACGGCTCGGACTGCCCCTACCGCCATCCCGCGCGCTACCGCGCCTGGTTCGAGGAACTGGGCTTAAGCCTGGCGGAGCGCGACCAGGTGGCCAGCGCCACCCTGCTGGAGCTTTTAGGCGAGTGATCCCCGTTTGCGGGCGCCGCCGGTCTTCGACAAGATGCCATGAAATTAAGATGCGGGCTAGCTGGCCGCCTGGTTGGAGCCTTCGGCGTCCGCAGGCTTGAGCATGGCCTGCAACACGCGGCTCAGCTCCTGGACGGCAAAGGGCTTCATCAAGGTCTGGTCCACGCCGAACAGCTTAAGTTCGTGCGCGGTGATGTTCTGGTTGTAGCCCGTGCAAAGCAATATGGGGATGTTGGGCTCGGCATCCTTCAGGGAGCTGGCCAGTTCCAAACCGCTCATGTGGGGCATGGCGTAATCGGTTATGACCAGATCGAAGCGCTTGGGGTCGCGCTCGAAAACCGCACGGGCCTCCGTCGGGGAAGAGCAGGCCACCACCACATATCCCAGGTTCTCCAATATCTCCTTTTCCACCTTCATGATCAGCGGTTCATCTTCGACCAACAGCAGGGTGCCCTCGCCCGGCGGTTCCGGCGGGCATTCCCCGGCGCAGGCCTGTTCCTTGGGGGTCTCAAAGGAGCGCGGTAAAAACACCCGGAAGGTGGCTCCGGTGCCGGGGCGGGAATCCACCACCACCGCGCCCCCGCAGCTCATCACGATGCCGTGCACCACCGAAAGCCCCAAGCCGGTGCCCTTGTCCCGCGGCTTGGTGGAAAAGAACGGGTCGAAAATCTTCTTGGCCAGATTTTCGTCCAAACCAGGCCCGGTGTCGCTGACCCCCAACACCACGTATTCCCCCGGGGCCAATTTGGGATGGGGCGGCGCAGAGCCCGCCGGCAACAGCATGGTAGCCAGATTCACGCGTAGCAACCCGCCTTCTTCGCCCATGGCCTGGATGGCGTTGGTGCATAGGTTCATGATCACCTGCTGGAGTTGAACCGGATCCGCCTTCACCACTGCATCGCCGACTTGGATCTTGGTGCGCACCTCGATCATGGAAGGGGTGACCGCTTGCACCAGGTTCATGGTCTCATTCACCACCTGGCCCAGGTCCACGGCCTCGGAGTTTGCTTCGCGGCCGCGGCTGAAAGTGAGAAGCTGTTTGACCAGGTCCCTGGCCTTGAAGCTGGAGTCCAGCACCACCTTCAGGCCCGGCAAGAAGTCCTCGCCTCTTTGCGCCTTGGTCATGGCGGTCTCGGTGTAGCCGATGATCGCGGTCAGGATGTTGTTGAAATCGTGGGCCACCCCGCCGGCCAAGGTACCTATGGCCTCCATCTTCTGGGAATGCCTGAGCTGGGCTTCCATCTCCCTGCCCTGGCGCTCGGCCTCCACCAGCTCGGTGATGTCGCGGCCCACCACCGATATGCCCCGGCGGCGCCCGTCGGCGTGGAAGAGCGGCACCCGGATCAGGTCGAAGATGCGTTCGTGGCCGGACTCGTCGATCAAATCCAGTTCCTCGCGCGAGACCTGGCCGGTGCTCCAGGCCTGCTCGTCGCGCTCCATGCCATGCCGCATCATGTAGCGCGCCTCGGGCCGGGCTACCTCGGCCAGCTCTCCGCTGGTCTTGCCCAGGTAATCCGTACCGGTGAGGCCGAAGGCCCTTAGTATCTCGCGGTTGGCCTCCTGCCAGCGGCCCTGGCCGTCCTTGAAGAGCACGATGTCCAGGGGCGTGGCGTTTATAAAGGCGCGCAGGCGCTCCTCGCTTTCCTTGAGCGCCTCCTCGGCCGCTTTGCGCGCAGTCACGTCGCGCAGCATTGAAAGGAAACTCGGCCCACCGGGCAGATCCACGTACTGCAGGCTCATCTCAACGTCGAACAGCGAGCCGTCCCGCTTGTAGTATTGCCATTCGAAGCGAAGCTGCTCGCCCGCCTTGGCTCTCTGGAGCTTTTCCCTAACGCGTTCCAGGCTGTCGGAGCCGTCGGGCTGCTTTTCCGGCGACAGGAAATCCTCGTGCGCGCTCAGTAACTCCTCCCGGCTGAACCCGAAGAGCCTGAGCGCCTGCTCGTTGCAGTCCTCGATCCTATTTCCCCTAAATAACAAGATGGCGTCGTTCACCGACTCGAACAAAAGACGGTAGCGTTCTTCACTCTGGCGCAGCGCCCTTTCGGCGGCCTTGCTTTCGGAAATGTCGCTCAAGTTGACGATCATGCCCACCGGCATGCCTTGCACATCACGGAAGGTAGCAGCCGATATGCTCACATCAAGAACCGCCTGATCCTTGGTGTAGCGCCGAGTCTCAAATGAATACACACTGCCGGGATTGACGTACACGTTTTCGATGGCTTGCATTGTTTGAGCGCGCACTTCGGGAGGCACGAATTCTATCCGCTTGCCCAGCACCTCGCCGGCCTCCCAGCCGAACACCCGGCTGAAGGCCCGGTTGGAGTAGATCACCCTGCCCTTTTCGTCATAAACCACCAGCGGATTGGGCGTGGATTCCATAACCGTGCTGTATTTTTCCAGGGTCTCTTGCAACGCCCCCTCGGCTTCAAGGCGCAGGCGTTCCGATATCACCTGTCGCCAGGTGATATAGCCGGACAGGAGCAAGACCGCCAGAAACACGCCCATGCCGACCACGGTCAGGTGGCTCATCATTTTCTGCAGCTGAGCCTCGACGTCGTCCAGGTACACCCCCGTGCCCACCACCCAACCCCAGGGCACATAGAGCCGGACATAAACCAGTTTCTGCTTGTATTTACCGGTATCGCCCTTTTCCCAACTGTAGGTGAGGAATCCATCCCCTCTGGATTTTGCGATCTCCAGGGCATTCTTTATAAAAGGTCTCCCCTTGTCGTCGTGCAGGTCCAGCACGCTCCGCCCCTCCAAATTTGAGTGGAAGGGATTAACCTGCACCGTGCCCTCCAGGTCGACCACCCAAAAGTAGTCCATGCCTTTGGGTCCGTAACGGAAGCTACGCAGCATCTGCCGGGCCCTTGCCTGGACCTCTGTGTGGTCCAAATTCCCCATGTCCTCTTGCAGCGACAGGTTGTCCATCATCTGCCAGCCGGTCTGGCCGATCCTGCGGATCAGCTCCCGCTTGGCATCAAGGACCATGCTTTCCATTTGGGGTTGAATGAAGAAATAGACGGTGAGACCGAAAACCAATACGCTTAAAAGCGCGGGCAGCACCACCCGGAGATAGATCCGGGCGCGCGATTTGGGATCAAGCTTGCGTCTATGGGTTTCTTTTTGCTTGCCCAGCATTCCCGCTAATTAATCTCCCGCCGAAACGTCATTTTTGCATTTTAACATATGGAAGGGCATCGGGGGGCAGATCCGGCCCCCCGATGCCGCAGGCTCTTAAAAATCGCTAAAGTCGTCCTCTTCCAAAGGAATGGCCGCCGCGGCCTTGCTGGGCTTTTGGGCCTGGGCAGGAGCCTTTTTGGCTCCCTGACCGCCGTTAGGCGTGGCCTTGGCCTTTTTGCCGGCGCCCGGCGCGGGCAAAGCCCGGCGGCGCTCCTTGCGCCCGCCGCGGGATGCGATCTTCACGCCTCTGCCTCCAGCCTGGCCGCTGCTGCCTATCACCGCCATCAAGTCGTCGACAAACGACTGCATGCTCTCGGCCTGGCCGTTCATCTCCTCCGAGGCGCTGGCGGTCTCCTCGGCGCTGGCCGCGGCCGCCTGGGTCACCTTGTCCATGTCCGTCATGGCCGTGTTGATCTGGTCGATGCCCTGGGCCTGCTCGGTGGAGGCAGCGGCGATCTCACCCACAAGCTCTGCCACCTTGCCGGAGCTCTCGGCGATGTGCTCGAAGGCTTGGCGGGTCTCATCCACCAGGCCGGCGCCGTTTTTCACCCTGGTCACGGTGGATTCGATCAACGCCGAGGTGTTCTTGGCGGCTTCGGCGGCGCGCATGGCCAAGGAGCGCACCTCGTCGGCCACCACCGCGAACCCGGCCCCTGCCTCGCCTGCCCGCGCCGCCTCGACCGCGGCGTTTAGAGCCAGCAGGTTGGTCTGGAAGGCGATCTCATCAATGGTCTTGATGATCTTGGAGGTCTCAACGCTGGCTTCGCTGATTTCGCCCATGGACTGGGTGAGCTGCTTAACGGTGTCGTTGGCCTTTTTGACCACCTGGCCCGCCTCGTGGCTCAGCGAATCGGCCTGGCGTGCGTTGTCCGCGTTCTGCTTGGTCATGGAGGAGATCTCTTCCAAGGAAGCGCTGGTTTCCTCCAAGGATGCCGCCTGCTCGCTGGAGCCCTGGGCCAAGGTCTGGCTGGAAGCCGCCACCTCGCTGGAGGCAGCCGAAACTTGGGAGGAAGCATCGCGCAGGCCCCCAGCCACTACGGTGATGGGCTTGGAGATGCTGCGGGCGAACCAGAGCACCAGGCCGACGGCCAGGACCAAGGCCACCACGGCGATGATGATCATGCCGGTGCGCAGGGCATAGACCGTTGCCATGAACTCGTCTTGGTCCTGGGTGACCGCAACGCTCCAATTGGTAAGAGGCACCGGCGCGAAGCCCGCGATCTTGTCGACGCCCTTGAAAACATATGCTTCCACGCCGGCTTGCATTGCCTTCATCTTCCGGCTGATTGCCTCCATGCCCGCCAGCTTGCCGATGTTGAGCTTCAGCACGAATTCCTTCTTGGGATGGGCTATGATAAGCGCCGTGGAATCAACCATGAAGGGATAGCCTGTCTTGCCGAGCTTGATTCCGGCGATCCTCTTGTTGAGGAAGTCGATGTCGATGGCCGCGCCCAAAATACTTATTACTTTGCCGCTATCCGGGTCCTTTATGGGAACCGCCACCACTGTTATGGGAAGACCGCTGGATTTGGATTTCACCACGGGGCCTGCGGCTATTTTTCCCGCTTTGGCCACCGCCAAATATGAACGGCCGGTCAGATCAAGACCTTTGTCCTTGCCACCACTTGCATCGGCGTAGACCTTGTTATCCAGACCTGCCACGAAGATTCCGCCATAGTCCTTGCCCAAATCTGAGGCCGCAAAACGGGCTAACTTGTCGTTCAATGCTTTAATCTGGGCCTCGGCGGCGGCCACTCCATCCTTGCTGACTTTTTGAGCCGCGGCGATGGTGGCGTTGCCCAGAGCCAGATCCTGTGCGATTTTCACCTCTTCCTGCATAACAAGTTGCACCATGTCGGCGATCCGTTGCGCGGTGCTGGCAGCGCTGATAAAGGCCTCTTCCCTGAGCCCCTTGCTGGCCTCAAAATAGGAGAACCATGCCATGATGCTCATGGGCACGGCCACCATTAATACCCCACCTATAACCAGCTTTTTAGCAAGTGACATCTTCATGATATCGCTCCATGAAAAATTAAGTTGCATATCTTGAGAGCAGTATTAGTCGCTCAACATTTATTTTGGGCAGGCAGCAAGCAAAAAGGGGGCAGGAAAGGCTTATCGCCGGCGATGCGGTTCGCTCGCGCCCTTAAGCGCTCAATAAGGCGGCCCGCTGCACCATGCGTGGATGCATTCTTTCCAGCACAGCGGCCATGGCCTCGGGATCGGGTTTTCCTGTAAGCACCATGCGAGGCCTAGCGGCCAAGGCGGCTTGGGCCAAGGCCGGCTCGTCGTCTTCGATCAATACGACCAGATCAAAGTCCAAGGAACCTGCCAGGAACCTGCCGAGATCGTTCATGGTGTCTTCACTACTCACATACACCACCAACAAGGTGTCTTGGCTGGCAAGCGGGCGGGCCGCCTGGGCCACCAGATCGGCCAGAGAATCGAAACTCTCGATGGTCCAATCCTTTGCCCGCATGCGCAATTGTTCGACCATGTCCTTGTTGTTTGGCGCAAAAATAAAAACCTTGGGATTCAATATAGTTCACCTTGGCGATGGGTTTTAAGTAACACTGATGTATATATCAAAACCCATGCCATCTATTATTATAGAACCATTTTTATACATATTATGAGTTATTTATGAGTTGGGAGCTTATAAAGTAGGATTATTTCCCTAAGACTTGCCGCGAAAACGGGCCAAAGTCTTGTCAAACAAGACCGATTCGGGCCATTTTGAGTCTTGCCAGAAAAGACTTATCCTATTTTTCAGGACTTAAGCGGTGCTTTTTCAGGAGAGCATAGTAACGAGCCTTGGAAAGGCCGGAGACGCGTTGCGCCTGGCGGGGATCTTCCCCATAGTTGCCGAGCAAGGCCTGCATATATCTCTTTTCCGCGGCTTCGGCGGCCATCACTCTGTAATCCTTAAACTTTTGGCTGGCGATGTCAGGTCCGGCCAAAGCAAGACCGGCGACAGCGGTTTGGTCATCATAATTATTTGGATCTTGGATCAAAGGCGCCATGGCCAGGTCGCTCACAGACTCGCGGGCGAGCTTGGCCCTAAGATTGGTGGGAAAGTGGGCCGGAAACAAGGTCGGCTGGTCAAAGGCCTGGGCCAGCACCCACTCAATGGTGTTTTTCAGCTCGCGTACATTGCCGGGCCAGTCATGCGCCTCCAGGGATTCAAAAAAATCGGGAGCAAAACCTTTATAGGGTATGCCGTTGCGCTCGCACAGCTCCGCGCAAAAGGTGCTGGCTATCGGCTTGATGTCTTTGACCCGCTCACGCAAGGGAGGCACCCTAACCGTGACCCCTTTAAGGCGGTAAAGGAGATCGGGCCGGAAACGTCCCTCCTGGCTCATGGCGTCCAGGTCGCGGTTGGTGGCCGCCACCACCCGGAAATCGCTGGCGATCTCCCGTCCCCCGCCCACTGGCCTGAATTTGTGTTCCTGCAGGGCGCGCAGAAGCTTGCGCTGGATGTCCAGGGTCAGTTCCCCGACTTCGTCCAAAAACAAGGTGCCCCCGTCAGCCTTGGCCAACAAGCCGGAAGCGCGGTTTGCCGCGCCGGTGAAGGCTCCTTTCTCATGGCCGAAAAGAATGCTTTCCACCAAATTGGCCGGCAGCGCGGCGCAGTCCACCACCACGAACGCCCGCTCCTTTCTCGGGCTGTTGCGGTGTATGGCGCGCGATACGAGTTCCTTGCCCACCCCTGTCTCGCCCCACACCAGCACGCTGGCCTCGCTCCCAGCGATCTCGGCCACCGTGGCAAGGCATCGCTGCATGGCGGGGCTGTCGCCCAGGATCTGCCCCCGGTCCAGCACCACGCTCACGCGTCCCGCCTTTTTCTTCTGCTGGCGGTATTCAAGGGCGCGGCTGAGGGCCAGTTGCAGGCGGTCCATGGAAATGGGCTTTTCCAGGTAATCCCAGGCCCCGTTCCGTATGGCCATCTCAGCGCCTTCCGGATTGCCGAAGCCCGTGAAGATGATGACCTCCGGCTTGGCCTGGGTTTCCTTTAGTTCATCGATGATGTCCAAGCCCGAGCCATCCGGCAGCTGTACATCCAAAAACACCACGTCCGGATGGCGCCTGGCGGCGGTGCGGCGGGCGCTGGCCACCGAGTTAGCCGTGATGGCCTCATGGCCACGACGGATAAACTCCTCGGCCAGGAGTTGACTTATTTTGTCTTGGTCATCAACCACTAGAATCAAGGCCATGCGGCATCCCTCTTATATTCCGCGCACATATACAAAATAGCTTATCTTTTTTAGTCCGAGGCGTCCACCAAGTCAGAGCACGTGGCCCCCTCATGGAAACGCCGATAGCCGCAACTTGATAACCCGATGCCGTAGTTTTTAGATGCATCTCTTGCTTTCTCCATTTTCGCCGTTATGCTAATCTCTACGCATGGGCGCTGGCCCATTACCCTGACCATAACCAAAGTCAACGCAGGGGAAGCATGCATCCCCGGGGGAGTTTTACTATGGCTGCCGCAGTCAGAGAAACCAACCTGCCTGACATTCCGCTTTTGGGCCGTGGCAAAGTACGCGACATCTACGACATGGGCGAGCACCTTCTCATCGTGGCCTCGGACCGATTAAGCGCTTTCGACGTGATTATGCCCGATCCCATCCCTGACAAGGGGCGGGTTCTCACTCAGATATCGATCTATTGGTTCGAGAAAATGCAGGACATCACTCCCAACCATCTGGTGGCGTGGGAGGTCGGCGATTTTCCGGCCCAGCTCAAGCAGTATGCCGATCAGTTGGAAGGCCGCTCCATGCTGGTCAAGAAATGCCAGCCCTTGGCCATTGAGGCCATCGTGCGCGGCTACATCGCTGGCTCGGGCTGGAAGGACTATCAGCAAACCGGCCAGGTCTGCGGCTATCAGCTGCCCAAAGGTATGAAGGAATCGGACCGCCTGGAAGAGCCTCTGTTCACCCCCAGCACCAAGGCCGAATTGGGTGAGCACGACGAGAACATCTCCTTAGAGCGAGCCCGCGAGATCGTGGGCGCGGAGCTGGCCGACCAGGTGGCCCAGAGGGCGCTTGCCATCTACCAGCGCGCCCGGGAGCTGGCATCCAAGGCCGGCATCCTCATCGCCGACACCAAGTTCGAGTTCGGGGTGAAGGACGGCCAGCTTCTTTTGATCGACGAGGTGCTGACCCCGGATTCATCCCGCTTCTGGCCGGCCGATGATTACCAGCCCGGCCGCGGGCAGAAGAGCTTTGACAAGCAGTACGCCCGCGATTATCTGGAGAGCATCGGCTTCAACAAAAAGCCGCCGGCGCCCAAGCTGCCCGCCGAGGTGATCGAGGGCACCCGCCAGCGTTATCTGGAGGCCCTAAAGCGCCTGACCGGCAAGGGCCTGCAGTAAAAGCCCCCGCCAGGGGGCGGCATCCAGCCGCGGGCGAGCGCCAAAAGCTGGCGCCCAAAATGCGGCCACGACTCCGGTTAACCCGGGTTGGCCATCCCAGATGGCCGCCCGGCGGCAGTTCGGCCTGGGTCAGCGCTTGGATTTTTCCGGGTCGCTAACAGAGTTGCATGGCCTTTTCCGGGCACATCTCCTGACAACAGAAACAGACGATGCATTTATCCGGGTCCACCTTGGGCAGCTCTTCGTCAAAGGCCAAGGCCGAGGCCGGGCACTGCTCGATGCAGACCCCGCAGCCGGTGCACTTTTCTGGATCGGCCTTGGGGCGCAGCAAGGTGCGGCTGTGCATGACCTCCTGGACGGCGGTGTTTTGAGTGATGGCCTGCCCTCCCAAGGGCGGCAGCTTGAAATCGGGTATGGGGTTCAACTCGCCGATGATCTCTGTGGCCTCGCGGCTGAATTCACCCAGGCCCGCCCCCCGGGCCTTGGCCAGGAAGCGCAGGATGCCGGGATCATCGATTCCCATCATGCGGGCGATGGTTCCGTCCAGGGCCACCGCGTTGTCGGAAGCCAGGATCAGGCCTATGTCCCGCAAGTCGGGCGAGGCCGGGCCGTTGCCTTCCATGCCCACCACCGCGTCCACGATGAAAAAATCCGGCACCCGCAGGCGAAACACGTCCACCAGCATTTCATGGAACCTGGTGGGATTTCCGGCCAGCTTGTGGAGATGGGCCTTCTGCGCCCCCGGCAGGATGCCGAAGCTGTTCTTGACCGCCCCGGTCATCACGGTCAGGCCGTGGGTCTTGAACTTGGGCAAGGAGATGATGACGTCCGCGTCCAGCACCGCCTGGGACACGCTGACTTTTTCCTTGAATTCGGGGTTGAACGGCACTTCCCGGGAGTCCGCCCCGATGTTCAAGTAGTGGCCCTGGGCCGCCGCCATGAGGCCGGACTTTTCAAAGGCCTCCTCATTTGCTCCATAGGTGAATATCCCGGGGTTGTCTCCCACGATGAGCTGGGCGGGCTTCATGCTTTGCAGACGGTTCACCACCGCCCGCAGGACTTGGGGATGGGTGATGATGCCCTCTTGGGCCTGGGACAGCCTGAGTACGTTGGGCTTTACCAGAACCTTTTTGCCCTCCACACTCAAGGGGAAAAGATCAAAGGCGCGGTCCACGGCCTCTTGGCAGTTTTCATAGCTGGCGGGATGAATCATCACTTTCGACATGCTGTTGCCCTTCGCTAAAAGCTCGATGGCTGCTTGGCCTTTGGGGCGGCCTGCCTGGTTCCCATTCTAAATTATACAGAAGTCGCTGAGCATTTCTAATTCCTGCCTAATGATGACTTGTTGATGTGCGGAACCAGCCGGTTTCCTTGCCCCGGCCTGGTCCCGAATCACCATGCCGCGAAAATTCTTGACAGGCGCACTGGTGTTTAATTATATTCAACTTGTTTCTTTATATTAAACAGAGT
>CAZDRW010000069.1:0-10993 GCA_964507555.1 uncultured Desulfarculaceae bacterium | reverse complement strand
TGAACAGAAGCACGTCCTGGCCCTGCTCGTCGCGGTAGTACTCGGCCGCGGTCAGCGCCGAAATGGCCACGCGGGCGCGGGCTCCGGGAGGCTCGGTCATCTGGCCGTAGATAAGAGCGGCCTTGCCGATAACGCCTGAGTCCTTCATCTCGTGATAAAGGTCGTTGCCCTCGCGGGTGCGCTCGCCCACGCCGGCGAACACCGAGATGCCGCCGTGCTGCATGGCGATGTTGTGGATCATCTCCATCATGATGACGGTTTTGCCCACGCCGGCGCCGCCGAACATGCCCATCTTACCGCCGCGAGGGAAGGGCACCAGAAGGTCGATAACCTTCACGCCGGTCTCCAACACGTTGACCGTGGTGTCCTGGTCCACCAACGGGGGTGCCGGGCGATGGATGGGGTAGTACTGCTTGGCGTTAACCGGGCCCAGGCCGTCCACGGGTCGGCCCACCACGTTGAGCACGCGGCCCAGAGTTTCGTCGCCCACCGGCATCTGGATCTGCTTGCCGGTATTCTTGGCTTTGACGCCGCGCTGCAAACCTTCGGTGACGTCCATGGCGATGCAACGGACCATGTTGTCGCCCAAGTGCTGAGCGACCTCGACCACCAGATTGTCTTCCTGGTCGTTAATGGCCGGGTTGGTGATCCAAAGTGCGGTGAGGATCGCGGGCAACTCGCCTTCGAACTCAACGTCCACCACCGGGCCGATGACCTGTCTAATGATTCCTTCCTGCATAACGAACGAGCCTCCAAAAGAGAAGCGTTTGGCGCTTATTATATCTTTTAGCCCTGGCTCAGAGCCTCGGCGCCGCCCACGATATCCATCAGCTCTGCGGTGATGGCGGCCTGGCGGGCCTTGTTGAATACCAGGGTCAGATTGTCGATCATGTCCTTGCAGTTCTTGGTTGCGTTATCCATGGCGGTCATGCGCGATGCCTGCTCACTGGTCGCAGTGTTCAAGAGCGCGCTATAGGCCCGCACGTTCAAGTAGCGGGGCAACAGATCCACCAGGATCTCCTCGGCCGAAGGCTCGGTGATGTACTCCAAGCCGCCCGCCGCCTTTTCTTCGCCCTCTACTGGCTCGGGCTGGATGGGCAGAAGCCTCTCCACCGTGGGCACCATCGAGGCCATGCTGCGGAATTCGGTGTAGATGATGTAGACCTCCTGAACCTCGCCGGACAAAAAGTCGTTGAGGCCCGTCCGGGCGATGGAGACCGCCAGGTCGAAGTCGATCACGTTCATCACGTTGGGCATCTGGGTGGCGATATTGAGCTTGCGGCGGCGATAGAAGTCGCAGCCTCTCCGCCCCACCACATGAGCCTGAACCTCGCGGCCCTGGCCTTCCTGCTCCTTGAGGAACTTTTGGGCCAGGTTGATGAGGTTCATGTTAAAGGAGCCGCATAAACCGCGATCGGCGGTGAGCAATATCATGCCCACCTTGTCCACCTGCTCCGGCACGGCCAGAAGCGGGTGGATCTCCGGATCGATACCCTGGCTCAAACTACCTAGCACCTCGGCGAACTTGGCAGCGTAGGGCTGAAAGCGTTCGGTCTTCTCTTGGACCTGGCGCAACCTAGCCGCCGCCACCATGTTCATGGCGCGGGTAATCTGCCGGGTTTTCTTGACCGCGGCGATCTTGTTTTGTATGTCGCGGAGTGCCGCCATTAGCGCTCCTTCCTACTGCTGGGCCGAGAAGGTCTTGTCGAACTCCTCGAGGGCGGACTTGAATTTGCCTTCCAGGGACTCGTCGAAGGCCAGCTTGTCGTTCAACTCGCTCCACAGTTCGGCATGTTTGTTCTCGAAGAACTCGAAAACCATCTTCTCGTAGTTGGCCAAGCTGGGCACCGGGTACTTATCAAGGAAGCCGCGGGTGGCGGCGAAGAGAATGGTGACCTGCTGGGCCATGCTTTGCGGTTTATATTGGGGCTGCTTCAGGATTTCCACCATGCGCACGCCGCGGTTGAGCTGCTGCTGGGTGGATTTGTCCAGGTCTGAACCGAACTGGGCGAAGGCTTCCAACTCGCGGTACTGGGCCAAATCCAAGCGCAGGGTACCAGCCACTTGCTTCATGGCCTTCACCTGGCAGGCGCCGCCCACGCGGCTGACCGACAGACCCACGTTGATGGCCGGACGCACGCCGGAGAAGAACAAGCCCGGCTCCAGGTAGATCTGGCCGTCGGTGATGGAAATCACGTTGGTGGGGATATAGGCCGAAACGTCGCCGGCCTGGGTCTCGATCACCGGCAGTGCGGTCAAAGAACCAGCGCCCAATTCGTCGTTGAGCTTGGCCGCGCGCTCCAGCAAGCGGGAGTGGTTGTAGAAAATGTCGCCCGGGAAAGCCTCGCGGCCCGGCGGGCGGCGCAGAAGCAGGGACACCTGGCGATAGGCCACGGCCTGCTTGGAAAGGTCGTCGTAGCAGATCAGCGCATGCTCGCCTTTGTCACGGTAATACTCACCGATGGAGCAGCCGGCGTAGGGCGCGATGAACTGCAGGGTGGCGGGGTCGGAGGCGCAAGCCGATACCACGCAGGTGTAGGCCATGGCACCGTTGCGCTCCAGGATGTCGATAACCTGGGCCACGGTGGATTTCTTCTGGCCCACCGCCACGTAGATGCACTTGATGCCCGAGTCCTTTTGGTTGATGATGGCATCCACCAAGATGGCGGTCTTGCCAATCTGGCGGTCGCCGATCACCAACTCGCGCTGGCCGCGGCCCACCGGCGTCATGGCGTCGATGGCCTTCAAGCCGGTGTACATGGGCTCGTGCACGCTCTTGCGGGCGATAACGCCGGGAGCCACCACCTCGATACGGCTGCGCTCCTTGGCGTCTATGGGGCCCTTGCCGTCCAGCGGGTTGCCCACCGGGTCGATGACGCGGCCCATGACGGCGTCGCCCACCGGAACGTCGGCGATGCGGCCCGTGCGCTTGACGACGTCGCCCTCCTTGATGTGCTCCACATCACCCATGACGGCCACGCCCACGGAGTCTTCCTCCAGGTTGAGCACCATGCCCAACAGACCGCCAGGGAACTCCAGGAGCTCACCGGCCATGGCTTTTTCCACTCCATGGATGCGGGCGATACCGTCACCCACCGAGAGCACGGTCCCGGTTTCCGAGACCTCGACCTTCTTATCGTAGTCCTTGATCTGCTCCCGGATTACCTGACTTATTTCTTCTGCTCTGATCTGCATTAGGCGTACTCACCCCTTCTCAAGGAATCCTTCAAGCTATCCAGCTGGGTCTTGACCGAGCCATCTAGCACCAGATCGCCGATCCGTGCCTTGAGGCCGCCAATCAAGCTGGGATCCTCGTTAACTTCTATCTGAACCTCGCGACCAGCCACCGCCTTGAGGGAATCCTTGAGCTTCTGGATTTCCTCTTCCTTAAGCGCGGAGGCGCTGGTGACCTCGGCGCGGGTGATGCCCCGGGCTTCGTCGAGAAGCTTGCTGTAGACGGCTTGAATGCCCCGAAGTTCACCGATGCGCTTGCGATCCATTAAGAGTTTGTAGAAGTTGGCCACCATGGGGCTGGGGCTCACCTTTTCCAGGATGTTAGTCAGCACCGCCTTGCGGTCTTCTAGCTCGAACCCTGGATTGGACAGCACCTGCTCCAACTCCGGCGACTCATCCAGAAGGCCGACCATGTCGATCAGCTCCTGGCCATACTTCTCGATGTTGCCATCGTCCCTGCCCAGTTCCAGCAGGGCCTTGGCGTAGCGTTTGGCTACAATGGAGTTGGTCACTGTACCTCCTGCTGTACCTTGGTTAGATACTCACCCACCAATCGGGCCTGGTCCTCGGCGTTAATGTTCTGCTTCAATAGATCCTCGGCCACACTGGCGGAAAGCTCGGCTACCTCTTTGCGCAGCTCGGCTTTGGCCAGGGTGGTTTCCTGCTCGATGGTAAATTGTGCTTGGGACTTAATCCGCTCGGCCAAAAGCTTGGCGTTATCCAAAATCTTTTCGTATTCGCGCTCGCCCTGCTGGCGGAACTCGGCCAAGATGGCTTCGCGTTCGCCCATGGCATCAGCCAGACGCTTTTCAATGATTGCATATTCCCGGCGGGCTTCTTCGCGTTTGGCCTCCAAGTCGGCTAATTCCTCTTTAATGCCATCCACCCGGCCTTTAAGCGCTGAACTTAAAGGTTTACGCAAAATCACGATAATAGCGGCTAACAGTATGCCGAAATTGATGGCGCGGTAAATTAATTCTTCCCAATTAAAGTGCCCGCCTTCGCCACCAGAGGCAAAAGCCGCTGTAGCGCCCAGGGTAATCAGGCCGGCAGCTCCGGCAAAGACCCAGCGCATGCCAAAGTTACGCCCCATCACTGGATGCTCCTTCCCAGAATCTTCTGAGCCAGCTCCCTGCCAAAGGTCTGGACTTCTTCCTTAAGCTGGTCGCGGGCCTGGCCGATCTCGCTTTGGATCTCGTCCCGCACCTTGGCTACGGTTTGTTCCATCTCTTTAGTGGCAGCCTCCACAAGTTCGCGCTCTTTGGCGCGACCCTCCGACTTCATCTCCTCTGCAACAGCCACCCCCTGACGGCGTGCTTCAACCCTCCGCGATTCAAGTTCTTCTTCCTTGGACCTGGCGCCTTCTTTCGACGCGGTGATCTCGCCGTTTAGCGCAGCCATCTTTTCGGCCCGCTGGCGCAGCATGCCACGGATTGGTTTGTACAAAAGGAAATTCAAGGCCACCATAAGTATTAGGAAGTTGGCAATTTGCCAGAAAAGGGAGGCGTTAATGTCTATTGTAACCATGAATCTCGCACTCCATTAGGGGCGGCAATTCACCCCTGGGCCTGGATTGGTTTTGCGATCATAGACTTAATTGTTTGTGAAAAGGCGCGCTTGCCTCGCACTGAGCCGCGCCGTGGACGTACATTACCATGATCCGCCCACGCCAAACGCGCCATCCACCCCGCTTGTGCCTAAAAAAGCAAGCTGCGACCTTCTACAATATTTACAGCCCGGTGTCAAAGAAATTTTTCGTTCTCAAGGCTCCGAAACAGCCTTTATGGCCCTGTCTTGAGCCGTATTTCACAAAAAAAATTCAAAAATAATGCCGCGATGCGAAAACCGCGGCGGCGACCGGTTCAAAAGCACTCGAACCGGACGCTCTATTGATTACTTATTGATCGCTGGATGCTAACAGCGTGATTTTGGGCGCACGGTCTTTAGCTTCTTCGCCAGCCATGGAGCAATGACCTTCAAACAGGACGCCCTCGTCCATCACAACCAACGGAGCATTGATGTTCCCTTTGAGCTTGCCAGGCGCACGCAGCTCGATTCGCTCGCTGGCATTTATTTCACCAATTATCTCTCCGCTGATTATTACGCTAGTTGCTTGAATATCGGCCTCCACCCGGGCCGCCGGGCCAATCAATAGGGTGCCGTCGCCCCTTATTTCGCCTTTAAAAGCGCCATCCAAGCGAGCTTGTCCCGAAAAATTAAGCACTCCTTCTATTGTGCTATCGCCCCCCAGAAAAACGGTAACTTCCCCTTGTTTTTGGCGTCTAGCCACGGGGTCTCCTCCATATCTAGATACTTATGGGCGGCCTTATAAGCAACCTAAAGATTTAACGACTATTTTTACCTATAAGGCCAGCGGCTCCCCACTGCACCGCCAAGTCCCGTAGGAAACCCTGGCAACTAGTTCCACTAATGGAACCGTGCAGCTTTTCGGCAACCAGACGGGGAAGGGCGGGACAATTCGACAATCACCTTCCCTGCCAGGCACCGGCCGGCGCCGCGGCGATCATCCGTTTAACACTTTAGCTTAATCATTTAGCTAACACGTACGGGTGCCTTATGGCAAGTTAAAAGCCTGTCATGCTCAACTTCGGCTAACAACTCCAGTGTCACCAAAAGTCAACGCAGGCCCTAACTCCGGCAATTGCTCCTTTTCGCGCTGAGTCAATACTGGCAGTCCCTTTAATGGCGATGAAACACATATCTGCGCATGGCTACGCCTTGGATCAGGCCGATGGTCGCCATGGTGGTTATCATGGAAGAACCGCCGTAAGAGATAAACGGCAAGGGTATGCCCACTACCGGAAAAAGGCCCAGCACCATGCCAGCATTTATGACTGTGGGCCAGAATATGCTGGCAACCGCGCCAGCCACCACCAGCATACCCAGCCTATCCTTGGCCCGTAAAGCATGTAAAAGGCCCCTGTAAATAATTGCTGCGAGTAGCAAAAGTACCAATACCGCGCCCACAAAGCCCCACTCTTCAGCCAAAACGCTGAATGCAAAGTCCGTGTGCTGTTCTGGTAAAAAGTGCAACTGGCTCTGGGTGCCTGCCATGAAACCTTTGCCAGCGAACTGGCCGGATCCCACCGCGATCTTTGATTGGATAAGGTGATATGCCGCTCCCAAAGGATCCGAGTCCGGGTCCAGGAAGCTGAAAATGCGTCGTTTTTGATAATCTTTTAGAAATCCCCAGGCCAAGGGCAATATGCCCAATACCGCGCCGCTGGCCAATCCTAAGGACGTTAGCCTCACCCCATTAAAAAGAATGATGCTTACCCCCACAATAATGACCAAAAGCGCGGTGCCCAAGTCGGGCTGTTTTAGGATGAGTCCCGCGGGGAGCATCACCAAGAACAGAGGCAGCAATAATTGATGCAGCGCGTAGGGCTCGTCCTGATCGTGGTGGTAAAAATAATGAGCCAGCACCAGTATCACGGCGAAACGGGCCATTTCCGATGGCTGCAATACTATGGGACCCAAAGCCAACCAGCGTTGGGACCCTCCCACCACCTTGCCCCAGACCAATACCGCCGCCAGGGCCAGCACAACCAGGCCATAAATACCGTAGGCCAAAAAATCCAAGCGCTGATAACCGATCATCGCCACCGCAAGCATGGCTGCCAAACCCAGCCCAAACCAATACAGCTGCTTCAGGAACACGGGGGTTCCACCACTGGCAAACGAACTGGCCGCACTGTATAGGTTAACAGCTCCGACTATGGCCAAAAGAACCAAAAGGCCTAACAGCAGCCAATCGAAGCTGGTGACCAAGCGGCGATCTATCATGGGTTCTCTGCTTCCTTTTGCGGGCCACTCTCTGGGAGCATGTATTAACAAGCGCCCTTTGATCAGGGGGCGGACATCTAATCCGGTTGAGCCGGACCTTGCGCCCGGGCCGACGGTTGCTGGCTGGACGCGGTATCGGTCCTTACGACCCTTGGGGATTGGCTTGGTTCCCGCTGTCCCTGTTTTTTCTTTGCCGCCTGCTTTAGCTTATCCACACCAAAGTACGCCTCCATTACCGCACGCGCCACAGGAGCAGCATCAGAGCCGCCATGGCCACCGTGCTCCACCACCACCGCAACCGCTATGGTTGGATCCTCGGCCGGAGCATACGCCACAAAAAGGGCGTGGTCGCGATACCGCCAAGGCACGTTATCGCTCTTGCCAAATGATTTGAAAAAGGCCAGACTCACCACTTGAGCGGTGCCGGTCTTGCCCGCGACTGTAATGCCGGGAAGCTTGGCCCTGCGCGCGGTACCGCCCGGTTCGTTGACCACCGCAACCAGGCCTTTGTGAATCAACTTTAAATATTTTTCATTGATCGGGACTTTACTTGATAGCCCGGGCGGCTCGGGCACCGGAACGGCTTCTCCCGGCGGGATCACCTTTTTTACTATCGTGGGCGTAACCAACCGGCCCCCGTTGGCAATCACCGAAACCATGCGAGCCAGTTGGAGCGGCGTGACCTGAGTAAACCCTTGACCAATGGCCAAGCTCAAGGTTTCGCCATCTTGCCATGCTTCACCGAATCGTTGTTTTTTCCATTGGCTGTCCGGCACGTTTCCTTTAGATTCGTGGGGCAGAGGAATTCCGGTGGGGCGGCCCAAACCAAACGCGCGGGCGTACTTAGCCAACCGCTCCACGCCCAGCCTCATGCCCACTCGATAGAAATACACGTCGCAGGATTCCCGCAAAGCCTTGTGCAGGTTGACCTGGCCGTGGCCGCCTTTTTTAAATGCCCAGCATTTATAGGTCCGCCTGCCAAAGGGTATCTCGCCGGAACAAAAGAACGTGGTTTCAGGCGTAATAACGCCTTCCGCCAAACCGGCGGCAGCTGTGATTAATTTATAGGTTGAGCCCGGCGGATAGACGCCGCTGATGGCCCTGTCCTTTAGCGGGTGCTTCTCATCCTTGGAAAGCGTCTCCCAATCTTCAGCAGAGAGGCCGGTAATAAAGGAATTCTGATCAAAGCTGGGCGAGGAATACAGGCAGTATACTTCTCCGTTTTTCGGATTCATGGCAACCACCGCCCCCGCTTCATCGCCCAACGCCTTGGCCGCAGCATTTTGTACATCTAGGTCAATGGAAAGAACCAAGTCCTGCCCTGGTTTGGCTTCTATTTCTTCCAGTACTTCCAACTCACGGCCCAGGGCGTCAACCTCCACTTGCTTTGCTCCCCGCCGCCCGTGCAGTACGCGCTCCCGCGATGCCTCAATACCGTAACGGCCCACAAAATCACCCATGCGGTAAAGCGTTCGGGGTGCTTTCTCCAATTCGCGCGGGTTTATTTCGCCCAAGTAACCCACCACATGGGCTATGGGCATGGGGTTGAGATAGGCCCGTCGGTACTCCACCAATACCTTTACACCGGGCAGTTCATAGCGGAAGGTTTCCAGAAGCGCCAACTGGTGGCGGTCCAAATGGGAGCGCAGTCTTATTGGCTTAAATGGAGGCTGACCTCGGGCCGCACGGCGCGCCCGCATGATTTCCTCTTGGGTTATGCCCACCAGGTTATGTAAGCGCCGGCTGAGTTGATCCCAATCAGGCACATCCTCTGGCACCGCGGCCAAGGTGAAGGCCGGGCGGTTGTCGGCTAAAAGCCGGCCTTTGGCATCGAAGATCAATCCCCGACGGGGAGGGACATCCACCAACCGGATGCGGTTGTTCTCGCTTTGCGTCCGGAAGTTCTCGCCCTGTAAAAGCTGCAAATACCAAAGCCGGCCGAACAGAGCGCAAAACGCCAACCCCACGATCAAGGCCGCTGTCATAATGATATGTCTCACCTGGGGCGAATCCGCCGGTTCGAAGCCTCTGGTGCGGGCTACCGGCGATCGTCGCATCTTCTTTAGCGAGAACATTTTCATTGGCCGGCGTGATGCTCCTTGGGCCACAGGCGAACAGCCAGTCGCACCATGGCCTCCAATATTGAGAAAAACAACGGAGCGATAAGAGCAATAAGGACGGCCTGGGCAACGGCAACTGCCATCATGTTGGCCGGCACCAGTTGTTCACGATGGATCAAATACAAACCGCCTACGACTAAAAGCTGAGACACCATGCTCATTACCGCCACAGCCAGCATCTGCAAAGGCCAGGAGTATATTTCAATCTGGCGTTGGGCAATTGCGCAGCAGAGAAAAACCACCATATAGGCCGAAAGCTGAAGTCCGATGATGCCTCCTGAAAGAAGATCGGAGAGCCCGCCGAAAAACAGCACCAAAATTCCCCCAAAACCGAGGGGCAGATAAAACCCGGCCGAGACCACCACAACCATTAGAGGCTGTAAGCGTAAAGGCCCCACCGCCCACCAAGCGAAAAGGGTGGTACTTAGTACGATGAGAATGAAGCCCACTACTAAGGTGGCGATGAATCGGGGCCAAACGTCCATGTCGCGCCTGGTTGGCATGGTTAACGGTTCTGGCATGAAAGGATCAAGGCATCAGCCTCCCTCAATGTGCTCCTGACTGGAGCGCCTCCATAGCTAATATACGACCAGACCGGCCCAGGCTCAAGGGCGATGCCTAACCAACGGGGGAGTGGCGAATTTATTTAGCAAAAAAGTAGGTTGGCCTCCAAAACTCATTTCCATGCTATCAAGATACGTTGCTTAAACATGTTACGCTATCACAGTATCGAAATGAGTATATCTTGAGGTTATATGTCGTTACGGGTCTTGCAATCGCACGTGGCCATGGATCAGCTATTCACAGAATGGCGGGGGGCTCTCGGCCCTGACTATTTGGCCTATCGCAATCACGCCTACCGGGTTTTCAACCTGGCGGTTCTGCTAGTCTCAGCCCAGGGAACCGACAAGGACAAGCTGGCAGTCGCTGCCGCGTTTCACGACATCGGCATCTGGCTTGACGGGACTTTCGACTATTTGGAGCCTTCCATCACCCGCGCCAAAGGCTATCTTCTCGAGCAGGGCAACCACGACTGGCTTCCGGACATGGAGAATATTATCAGGCAGCATCACAAACTGACGCCTTGGCATGGACAAGACCATCCTTTAGTAGAGGCTTTCAGAAAGGCGGATTGGCTTGATGTCTGTCTTTTCGCACTACCCACCAAATTGCCGCGCCCATATTTATCTGAACTCCTCGCGAAGTTCCCTAGGGCCGGCTTTCATTGGAGGCTAGTGCAATTCACGGCAAGCTGGGCGCGGCGTCATCCGTTTCGGCCGCTTCCCATGTTCAAACTATAAAGCTTGTTTGGCTTGGAAAAACCATAACCGTCGGTAGGTTGTGATTCGCTTAATCTAAAAAGTCACGGCGGTGCAGGATAACCAACACCTCTTCCAAGCGGCTGAAATCCACGGCAGGTTCGACTTCCACTACCATGAACACTCCTTTTGGCTCCTTTTTAACCGAGATTACGGTGCCGATCATGATGCCTTTCGGAAAGACGCCGGCCGCGCCCGAGGCAATCAATTTATCGCCGGGCGTAACGTCATCGTTATGAAGAGTGAACTTGAGGCGCAGGCGATCCTTGCCCGCGCCTTCCACAATGCCGCGCACCCTGGAGCGCTGGACAATTACATCCACCGCGCTATTAGGATCAGTGAGAAGCAGCACCTTGGCATAGTTGGGACTGGTCCACGTCACCCTTCCAACCGCGCCTTGCACCTGAACCACGGGCATTAGCTTTTGCACGCCGCTATTTGAGCCCACATTGATAACCGCGGTTCGGAAATGTTCGGTGGGGTCCACGGCCACCACCTCGCCCGCCACAAGCG
>CAZDRW010000068.1:0-11081 GCA_964507555.1 uncultured Desulfarculaceae bacterium | reverse complement strand
CAGTTCGAATAGGTGAAGACCGCATGGAACAACTTGTGGTCGAACGGCTTGCCACCGATGGTGATCTTGAGCGAGTTCATGACCACAAAGTCGAAGGCGATCACGTCGCCCGCATGGTGAACCTGAGGGAAAGTGACTTCCTGCTGGACACCGTGTTCGAGCTTCCAACGCTGCACCCGTCGCTCCAGCGTTCGTCGAATCGAGTCCGTCACGCGGAGCTCGCCGTCCGGCGAGTTGTACTTCTGCTTGAGCCAATCCAGAATCGCGTACGGCTTGAGTCGCGAATCGTGCTGGAGCCGTTGTTCGATCTCCTCCCAGAACTCCTCGAGCGGATCCTCGCGAGTGCGGTAGGTACGCTCGGGCCGTTGGATTTGGCTTGGCAACAGGCCCATATCATGACCAGCACTGACACCGCCGCCGCACTCAGAGCCCAGGAGATAGGGGCCCAAGTGCTCTTAAAGGCCACTAAAGTGGACGGTATATACGACAGTGACCCGGCCCACAACGCGGATGCGGTCAAGCTGGATAATATCACCTATGACGAGGTGCTGGCCAAGCACCTCAAGGTGATGGATTCCACTGCCATCAGCCTGGCTGGAGACAACAAAATGCCGGTCCTGGTGTTCGATTTGCTAAAGCCGGGCAACATCTGCCGGGTTCTTCGCGGAGAAGCGGTGGGTTCCCGGGTGGAGGCGTGAAACAATGATCGAAGATACCAAAAAGGAAGCCAAGGAAGCCATGGACAAGGCCATTGTGGCCTTGCAACGCGACTTCAACCGGGTACGCACAGGCCGAGCCTCGCTCTCCATATTGGATGGCGTCAGGGCTGATTATTACGGGGTTCCCACGCCGCTCAACCAGATGGCCAGCCTTTCAATTCCGGAACCGCGCCTGATCCTGATCCAGCCTTGGGACCCCAAGACTTGCGAGACCATCGAAAAAGCGCTCTTGAAAAGCGACTTGGGCCTTACCCCCATGAATGACGGCAAGGTGGTACGCATCTCCATTCCGCCGCTCACTGAGGAGCGCCGCAAGGAGTTGGTCAAGGTCGTGCGCAAGATGGGCGAGGAGACCAAGGTTGCGGTGCGCAACGCCCGCCGTGACGCCAACGAGATGCTAAAGGAATTTAAGAAGGAAGGCGAGATCTCAGAGGATGACTCCTTCCGCGGTCAAGAGCAGATCCAAAAAATCACCGACGAGTACGTGGCCAAGGTTGATGAACTCATTGAAGCCAAGGAAAAGGAGATCATGGAGTTCTAGCCAGTTAGGACCGTCAACTTTATCGCGTCCAACCGCCTTGGGGCTTTCGCCGCAGGGCGGTTTTGTTTAGACGCCCCATGGCCCGAGCCCTGTAGCTGCTACTATTGCTGGCCGGGAAGGCCTCTGATAGTATAAGCATTCGATTACTTCAATGATTTCACTCAACCAAGGGGCGGTTGAAAGCCCTGGATCGGCAGGTATGACGACCACGCCATCGCTAAGCAGCGACGCGGAGGCCACCGCGTCAACGCCGCAAAACATTCCCCGGCATCTGGCCATCATAATGGACGGAAACGGCCGTTGGGCCAAAAAGCGGGGATGGAACCGGGTGCGGGGGCATGAGGAGGGCGCTGAAAGCGTGCGGGTTGCGGTGCGCACTAGCCGCCGTTTGGGCGTCGGCTGGCTTACGTTATACGCTTTTAGCGAGGAGAACTGGGCCCGCCCCCAGGCGGAGGTCACCGCGCTTATGAAGCTCCTGAACCGCTTTCTTAAAAAAGAGCGCCAGGAGATGCTGGAGCGGGGAATCCGGCTGAACGCCATCGGCGAGATCGAAAAGCTGCCCAAGGCCACCCGCGAATTATTGCATAAAACCATGGCCGACACTGCCGGCGGCCGGGATATGGTGCTGAGCCTGGCTTTGAGTTATGGCGGGCGCCAAGAAATCATACGCGCGGCCAGGCTATTGGCCGAAGAAGCCAGGACCGGCCTTTTAGACCCTGCGGCCATTGACGAAAACACCCTGGCCAGCCGCCTGTTCACGGCGGACATGCCTGACCCCGACCTTTTAATTCGCACTAGCGGCGAGCAGAGGATTTCCAATTTCCTGCCCTGGCAGTTGGCATATACTGAGTTTTACTTTACCGAGATACTGTGGCCCGATTTTCGGGAAGCCCAGCTCATTGAGGCACTGAATTCATACTCCCAACGCCAGCGGCGCTTTGGCCGCACCGGCGACCAGTTGGAGGCTGAGGCCAATGGCTGAGGAAAACCGGCGTGCTTTCAGCGGTCTGCATCTAAGGGTGGCCACCGGCCTGGCTTTGGCAGCCCTGGCCGTGGTTGTGGTTTTGTTGACGCCGCTGTGGCTATTGACCATCGTGGCGGCGGCCGTAGCCTCTTTGGCTATGTGGGAATACCTGCGCATGATTGAGCCCGGGGTGTGGTCCTGGGACGCTTGGGCCTGCGTGGCGGTGGCTTTGGGGCTGCCCTTTGCCGTCTTGGCCGGTCCGGCGGCGGCTTGCGCCAGCCTGGGTCTGGGATTGGTACTAGCCGCGACCTTATCTATGGCAGGCCCCGCGGAGTTGAAGGCTAAACTGGCCCGGGCCAGGGAACGCGGCTGGGGCTTAGTTTACACCGGCGGGCTTATAGCCGTTTTGCTGACCATCGCGGGGTTGGAGCGGGGCAGGCTACTTTTATTGTTTCTCATCGCAGCAGTGGTGGCTGCCGATTCCGGCGCCTATTTCGCCGGTCATCTCTGGGGGAGACGCAAGCTGGCGCCGCTAATTTCGCCGGGCAAGACCTGGGAGGGCCTGGTCGGCGGCATGGTGTGCGCCGCTGTGGTGGGCGCGGTTTTTGCCGCACTTTTCCTGCCCGATGTTCCGGCCGGGGCGGGGGCTGGCTTGGGGTTGGCCTTGGGTGTGTTCAGCGTTCTGGGCGATCTAATGGAGTCACTTATTAAAAGAGTGCATGGCGTCAAGGATTCGGGCGGCATATTCCCCGGCCATGGCGGAATTTTGGACAGGATAGACGGGCTGCTGATGGCCGGGCCCGTAATGTTGCTATTGAGGATGCTCTGGTGGCAGTAAAAAAAATCGCCATATTGGGCTCCACCGGCTCCATCGGCACCAACGCCTTAGATGTGGTAGCGCAGAGGCCCGATCTTTTCGAGGTTGTGAGTTTGGCTGCGGCCCGTTCGGTTGACACCTTGGCGGTGCAGGCCCGCAAGCATAAACCGCGGCTTATCGTGGTCTTGGATGGGGAGGCCGCCCAACGCCTCAAGGAGCTTCTGCCCGCAGATCTGGCCAGGCGCGTGGTGCATGGTCCTGCGGGTTACCTTGAGGCCGTGATTAGCGCCGGGGCCGATGTGGTGCTTTCGGCCATGGTGGGCGCGGCAGGGCTTATTCCTACCTATGCTGCGGTACAGGCGGGGATCACCGTGGCCCTGGCAAACAAGGAAACCTTGGTCGCCGGCGGAGAGTTGGTCATGAAAAAGGCGGCCGAGACCGGGGCCCAAATCATACCGGTTGACAGCGAGCACGCCGCCATTTTCCAGGCCTTGATCGGCTCCAATCACCAAGAGGTGCGCTCTCTTTGGCTGACCGCCAGCGGCGGCCCCTTCCGCACCAAGAGCGCGGAGGAATTGGAAAAGGTTACCCCGGCCGAGGCGCTTAACCACCCCAATTGGTCCATGGGGCCCAAGATAACCGTGGACTCGGCCACCTTGATGAACAAAGGGCTTGAGGTTCTGGAAGCCAGATGGCTGTTTGGCCAGCCCTTGGACAAAGTGCGGGTGGTGATTCATCCCCAATCGGTGGTTCACTCTTTAGTTGAGTTCGTAGACGGCACGATGCTGGCGCAAATGGGCGTGCCGGACATGCGCCTGCCCATTGCCAGCGCGCTAACCTATCCCGAGCGTTTGGGATGGGATCTGCCCAGATTGGACCTGACCCAACTTGCTGCCCTGACCTTTGAAGCGCCAGACCTGAGCCGCTTCCCGGCCTTGAATTTAGCCTATTGCGCTGGCCATGCCGGCGGTGATGCCCCTGCGGTTTTAAACGCCGCCAACGAGATTGCGGTGGATGCTTTTTTAAACGGAAGATTGGACTTCAACGGCATTGTCTCATGCGTTCAGTCAATCCTCGAGCGGCATGAAACCACCCCGGTGGCGTCGGTGGCCGATGTGCTTGAGGCCGACCGCTGGGCCCGAGGCGAGGCCAGGCAGTGGCTGGCTTCACGAGGGGAGACCAAATGATAATGACCATATTCAGCGCCTTAGTGGTGCTGGGAGTTTTGGTGTTTGTGCATGAGCTGGGACACTTCCTGTTGGCCAAGAGAGCCGGGGTGGGAGTGACTGTTTTCAGCCTTGGATTCGGCCCCAGGCTCATCGGATTCAAAAAGGGAGAGACAGACTACCGCATCTCCTTGATCCCCTTGGGCGGCTTCGTGCGCATGGTGGGTGAGAATCCCGGCGAGGAAGTGGACCAAGCCGATAAAGAGCGTTCATTCAGCGAAAAGCCGGTGGGTTGGCGTTTCGCCATCGTGGCCGCAGGCCCTGTGGCTAATATTGCTTTTGCTCTATTGGTCTACTATTTGGTGTTGGTGGTTTGGGGTGTTCCTACCCTCACCACCTTGGTGGGCGGGGTTAAGCCCGGCTCGCCGGCGGCTATAGCGGAAATCCAAAAGGGTGACCGGGTGCTGGCCATCAATGGCAAGCCCATGAAGCATTGGGGCGACATGGTGGAGATCATCCAAGGCAGCGGCGGCAAGCCGGTTCTGGTTGAAGTCAAGCGGGGTAAGGAGGATATCACCCGCGAGGTTAAGCCCGAAGAGATTGAGGTCACCGACATCTTTGGCGACAAACACAAGATATACCAAGTGGGCATGATGGGCGGCGGGGAAATGTTCTCCTTGGAGGTGGGGCCGGTGGAGGCCGTTGGCATGTCCTTTGTGCGGGCCTATCGCGCGGGGGAAATCATAGCGCTCAGCGTATATAAGATCATCACCCGGCAGGTTTCAGCAGACAACATCGGCGGCCCCATTCTGATCGCCCAGGCCGCGGGAGAGGCCGCCCGCCATGGATTGGCCCCGCTCTTGGATTTGGCCGGCCTTATTTCGGTGAACCTGGCCATCCTTAATCTGCTGCCCATCCCGGCCCTGGACGGCGGCCATCTGTTCTTTTTCCTCCTTGAGGCCGTGCGCCGCAAGCCAGTGTCCATGATATGGCGTGAAAAGACTCAGCAAATGGGCATGGCTCTCCTTTTGTTGCTGATGGCCTTTATTTTCTATAACGATATTGCCCGCCTGGTAACCGGCGGGGCGCAGTAGGGTCGCTAGTGCTTGTTCTGGCTCTGGATACCGCCACTCAGGCCGGTGGCGCGGCCTTGGCCGAGGACGGCAGGCTGATCGGTGAAGTGATGCTTTCCTCGGACGCCACCCACTCGCGCCGTTTGCTGCGGACGGTTGAGTTTCTGCTGCAAGGCGTCGGGCGCACTAAGCAAGAATTGGACGGCATCGCGGTAACCATTGGGCCTGGCTATTTCACCGGCCTGCGTATTGGTCTGGCCACGGCTCAGGGGTTGGCCCTGGGATTGGACGCGCCGTTGGCCGCTATTTCCACCCTACGGCTGCTGGCGGCCCCGGTGGCCCGGCCTGGTTTGACCCTGTGGTCGGTTTTAGACGCCAGACGGGGATTGGTTTACGCCGCTCCTTTCCGGCTGGGTGATGGAGGTTTGCAGCGCCTGGCAGAGGACGCAGCCATGAGCCCCCAGCGCTTGGCCGCTGAAATCCAAGGGCCGGCGCTGCTGGTCGGAGACGGCGCCCTGGCTTATGCCGACGAACTGACCGGGCCGGAGCGGGAGTTGGCCCCGGAATGGGGCGCTATGCTACGTCCCGGCCTTCTGGCGCTGTTAGGATTTGAGCGTATTGCAAAAGGACAGGGCATCAAGCCGGAGCAAGTGCGGCCCCGTTATTGCCGGCCTTCGGATGCGGAGATCCGTTTCGGCCTTCCTTTGGATGAATACAGGCTCTTGGACTGAACAGCGCCGGTTCAGAGACGGGCGAAGCCTGTGGTAATATGGAACTGTCTGGAACAATGAAATCAGGAGGATGAAATGGCTGGCCTCACCAAACATTGGCTAGCGGCTGCGCTGGTCATCACTCTGATTCTGAGCGCCGGCTTGGCGGTGGCAGATGATGGCAAGGACAAGGTCCCGGCCATATCCGTCAGCGGCGAGGCCAGGTTGCAGTTTGAGCCGGACACGGTGGAATTAACTGTAGCGGTGGTTACCCGCGCTCCCACCGCCGAAGAAGCGGCCACCGAAAACGCCAACGACATGAATCGGGTTGGCGATGCCCTGAAAAAGGCCCTGGGCGACAAAGGCAGCCTGCGTACCGTGGGCTATAGGGTGCGCGCGGTTTATGAGTATGACCGGCAGAGCAAGATGAACCGTTTTGTGGCTTTTGAAGCCACCAACCGGGTGGCGGTGCGCTCCACTGAAATTAAGCGTGTAGGCGTTCTGTTGGATGCGGCCATCAAAGCTGGCGCCAATAACATAGACGGGCCTGATTGGTCGCTGGCCAAGCCGGATCAAGCCTTCAACCAGGCCCAGGTCGAGGCCTTTAAAAACGCCAAGGTCCGGGCTGCGGCTTTGGCCCAGGCCGCGGGACTGCAGCTGGGCAAGGTGCTTTCCATTCAAGTCGGCCAAGGCCGCCAACCACGGCAACCCATGTTGAGTTACAAAGCCGCCGTCGCCCCGGAATCGACGCCGGTGGAGGCAGGCAATATTACAATCAGCGCTACAGTGAACTGCAAATTCGCGCTGGAGCCAAGCAAGCCTTAATCCCGAATGAACCCTGGTTCATCCGCCAAACAACGGAAGCGATAAATGGATAAACACGATATCGATTTAATCGAAAAGCTCTTGTTCGAAAACCAAGAGCTAGCGGCCCTTTGGCGCGAGCATCAACAGTTGGATATGCAACTGGACGCCATGGGCCAGCGGAGCTATCTGTCACCCCAGGACGAGCAAGAGGTCAAAAAACTGAAAAAGGTCAAACTGGCCGGCCGCGACCGCATTGAGGCAATTCTGGCCCAGTTTCGCCAGGAAAACCCCGAGGCTTAAAGCCTCTAGGGGGATTAGGCTGCAATCATGCCTCGCATTGACAAATTCCCTCTTGCCGCCTCAGGCTGGCCTTACCTTCTGGGTTATTTGTTTTTGGCCTTGGTGGCCAGTGCTCTTGGTGTATGGTGGCTGGCGGCACCTTTGTGGCTCATCACTGGCTTTATCGCCTTTTTCTTCCGCGATCCGGCCCGCAATGCCTTCTCGCCGGCAGGGTCGGTGCTTTCTCCGGCCGATGGCCGGGTGGTGGTGGCCGAAGAAGTTGAAGCTGCCGATCTGCCTGGAGGCCGCGCCCTCATGGTCTCGGTGTTCATGAGTGTTTTCAATGTGCACGTCAACCGGGCGCCCATCAGGGCGGTGGTGCAAAGCGTGGAATACAAAACCGGCGCATTCGTTAACGCCGCCCACCGCGACGCCAGCCACTCCAATGAACGGATTGAAATAGTGCTGAAGGACGCCACAGGGATTGTCATTAAGGTGGTCCAGGTGGCCGGCTTGGTGGCGCGGAAAATCGAGTGCAGTTTAATCCCCGACGAAAAGGTGCAACAAGGTCACAGATTTGGTATGATTAGATTTGGCTCCCGGCTCGATGTCTATCTTCCCCTGGGAAGCAAGATTTTGGTGAGCCGTGGCCAGAAAGTTAGAGCAGGCATCAGCGTACTGGGAGAGTTGGCCTGAAGCATGGCTAAGCATAGTAAAAATGCCAAGCGGAAGAAGAGGCTTAAGGAGCGTAGGAGAGCCATCTACGTGCTGCCCAACCTCTTCACCACGGCCAGCCTGTTCATGGGCTTCTATTCCATGGTGGCCACCCTGGAAAGCCGCTTTGTGGAGGCGGCCTTAGCCATCTTGGCCTCTTTGGTGTTTGACGGCTTGGACGGCAAGGTGGCCAGAGCCACCAAGACTACCAGCCGCTTTGGCGTGGAGTATGACTCGCTGGCCGATTTGGTTGCCTTCGGCGTGGCGCCGGCGGTTTTGATGTACCGCTGGGCCTTGGAACCTTTCGACCGCCTTGGCTGGTTGGCCGCCTTTTTGTTCGTCGCCTGCGGAGCCTTGCGTCTTGCCCGTTTTAACGTGCAAGTTGAGGAGGTGGGCACCAAGCATTTTGTGGGCCTACCTATCCCGGCGGCCGCTTCCATGATCTCCACCACGGTGATATTTGCCGCGGAGCTGGGATACCAGGAGCCCATGACATTTTGGCCCTTGGTGGCCTTGGTGTTCCTGCTCAGCTTCCTCATGGTTTCCAATATTCACTATCTTTCCTTCAAGGAATTGGGTCTTGCCAAGCTCAAATCCTTCAACTGGTTGGTTGCGCTTACTCTCTGCTTTGTTTTGGTCGCAGTGAATCCTCAGATCATGGGCTTCGCCCTGCTCGCTCTGTACGTGCTGCTGGGCCCCCTGGGGGCTCGTATTATGGCACATAAAAGAGCGGAGTCCGAGGAGACCAAACCCCTGGGAGAGCGGGTCACTTCGGCCTAGCCGCCTTTCAAAAAAGAGATACAAATTCCTCTAGTAGTGTTTGGTTCCTAATATGCGTGGAGAATAGCCATGTCTGGACGGGTATTAATATTTGATACGACTTTGCGAGATGGCGAGCAATCGCCGGGTGCTTCCATGAACAAAGAAGAGAAACTCCGCTTGGCCCATAAGCTGGCCACTCTGGGAGTGGACATTATCGAGGTGGGCTTCCCGGCCTCCAGCCCGGGTGACTTCGAGGCGGTGCAGGCCATTGCCCGCGAGGTGCGAGGACCAGTTATTTGCGGTCTGGCCCGCACGGGGTCGGCCGACATCCAAGCGGCTTGGGACGCGCTACGCGAGGCCGAGCATGCGCGTATTCATGTATTTATCGCTACTTCGGATATCCACCTGCAATACAAGTTGAGGCTCAGCCGTGAGGAGGTGCTCAAGGAGATCGAGTCCGGTGTGTCTTTGGCCAAAAGCCTGTGCGATGACGTACAGTTTTCCGCCGAGGACGCCAGTCGCAGCGATCCCGACTTCCTCTGCCAGGCGGTGCGGGTGGCGCTGAAAAGCGGAGCCACCACTATCAATATCCCGGACACGGTGGGTTATGCCTTGCCGCATGAGTTTGAGGCATTGATAACCAAGATCCGCCAGGACGTGCCCGAGGTGGAGAACGCGGTGATCAGCGTGCACTGCCACGACGATTTGGGCCTGGCGGTGGCCAACTCCCTGGCCGGCATCCGAGCCGGGGCGCGCCAGGCCGAGGTCTGCGTGAACGGCATCGGCGAGCGCGCCGGCAACGCGGCCCTGGAAGAGCTGGTCATGGCTTTGGCCACGCGGGAGAAGGCGCTGGGCCTAATCACCGGCCTTAACCGTAGCGAGCTGCACCCCACTAGCCGCCTGGTTTCCATGGTCACCGGCATCTTGGTACAACCCAATAAGGCCATTGTGGGTGCCAATGCGTTCGCCCATGAATCGGGCATCCATGTGGACGGTGTTTTGAAGCAACCCTTGACCTACGAGATCATGACTCCGGAAGAGATCGGTCTGGGCCAGAACAGCCTGGTGCTGGGCAAGCATTCGGGCAGGGCCGGGCTCAAGGCGCGGCTCACCGATATGGGCTATGAACTGAGTCGCGAGGATTTCGAGCGCTTGTTCCAAGCCTTTAAGGTTTTGGCTGACAAGAAGAAAGAAATCTTTAACGAGGATTTGGAGGCGTTGATTGCCGACGAGATCCTGCGCATCCCCTTGCGTTGGAAGCTTGAGTATCTGAACATAGTCTCCGGCACGGTGACGGTGCCCACCGCCACGGTGCGAATTCGCGAAGGCGATAAGATACTCACTGGTTTCGGCTCGGGCAACGGCCCTGTGGACGCAGTTTATAACACCATCGCCGAGATGACCGGCACCGGGGCCAAGCTCCTGCGCTTCGGCATCGCCAGCGTCACCGGCGGCGTGGACGCTCAAGGCGAGGCTACCGCCCGCTTGCAGGAAGGCGAACACATCGCGCTGGGCAAGGGCGCGGACGCCGATATTTTGGTGGCTTCGGCCAAGGCTTATTTAAACGGACTTAACCGGCTGGAGTACCTGAAGGAGCATGCGCCCAAGCTTAAAAACGGCATGTGCTCCAGCGCCGCGGGCGGAGATGCGGCCTGAGATTATACAAATACTTGCAATCCCGGCTAGTCTTGGCTAAAAAGAATGTCGGTCAGTCCCGCCCCTGATTGGGGGCGGGGCGCGGCCGGCTCCAAGGCTCGCTAGTGTATAGAAAGGAATGACCTAAAATGGCTACCAGCTGCCGCGTAGCAGTGTGCGGCGCCACCGGCGCCGTGGGCAACCAGATGATCCAGTGCCTGGAAGAGCGCGAGTTCCCCCTGAGCGAGATCAGGCTTTTGGCTTCGGAGCATTCCCGCGGCAAGACGCTAAAGTATAAGGGCGAAGACGTGCCAGTCCAGGTATTGGACAAAGGCTCCTTTCAGGGGATCGACATAGCTCTGTTCAGCGCTGGCGGCGGCACCAGCAAGCAGTGGGCGCCCCAGGCCTGGTCCGAGGGTGCTGTGGTGGTGGATAACTCCTCGGCCTGGCGCATGGACCCCCAGGTGCCCCTGGTGGTGCCGGAATGCAATCCCGGTGACATCGCGGGCTACAAGACCAAGGGCATTATCGCCAACCCCAACTGCTCTACCATTCAGATGGTGGTGGCGCTAAATCCCCTGCACCAGGCTGCAAAGATCAAGCGTTTAGTAGTGACCACTTTCCAAGCGGTATCCGGCACCGGCCAAAAGGCCATCGTCGAACTGCAGAACCAGCTGAAGGCCATCCAACAGGGCAGCCAGCCGGAGAGTAAGGTCTATCCTCACCAGATAGCCCTGAATCTATTTCCTCACATTGGGCCGTTTACTGATAACGGCTACACCGAGGAAGAGATGAAGATGCTGAATGAAACCCGCAAAATCTTGCACGACGACCGCATCATGGTGTCGGCCACCTGCTCACGGGTACCGGTGTATTACGGTCACTCGGAGGCAG
>CAZDRW010000067.1:0-11154 GCA_964507555.1 uncultured Desulfarculaceae bacterium | reverse complement strand
TGTTGGCGTTGTTGGCATTCTCCATGGCCATGGGCCACGCCGGGAACCAGGTCGGTCTGATTTTAGCAGTAGCCTTGGCGCAGGTCTTCTGGGGCTTGAGCGAGCTGGGAGTGGCGGGCCTGAACGCCTTGGAGCGCATGGACCAGGAGGCCCTGGTCAAATCCACCGGCCGCTTGGCCGCCCTGCTCTTGGCCGGCGGTCTGCTCTATGGGGGCGGGGGGATCTGGGGCCTGGTGGTTGGCTTGATGGCGGCCAACGCCTATGCTGCTGTGTTCAGCCTATGGCTCCTTAAAAAGCGGGCTGGTTTCCGCCTGAAGCTGGAGCCCGCCTTTTTGGCCTATCTTTTGCGGGAAGCCCTGCCTCTGGCGCTGACCAACGTTTTCGTCCTGGTCTTTGTGCGGGTGGATATACTCATGCTTGAGCTGATGGGACACCCCTATACCGAGATCGGATGGTATGCGGCCGGCGTCCGGGTTATCGACGGCGTTGGCATCATACCGGCGCTGGTGGCTGGCGCCAGCTTGCCGGTGCTGTCCCGGCTGGCCGGGCAGGATCTGGAGGTCACAGCCCGCTTATACAGACAGGTACAGCGCCTCTTGTTGTTGGTGGGCTTGCCGGCGGCGGTGGGGCTTTGGGGAGTGCGGCAGCAGGTCGCCCTAGACGTGTTCGGCCCTGAGTACGCAGAGACGGCCAAGGCTTTTTGGTGGCTGGCTCCGGTGCTGGCTTTTCTTTTTATCAACTTCCTGCAACTGCACACCCTGACCGCCTTGGGCAGGCAGAAGCTGTGCGCTGTCGCCACCGCGCTGTGCGTAGTGGTGAATGTGGGCTTGAACCTGTGGCTGATACCGGTAGCCGGATTCCTGGGCGCCGCCGCCGCCACCTTGTTTACCGAAATCGTGCTTTTCGGTTTATGCGCCTGGTTCATTAGAGTCCGATTGGGTCCTAGCGGGCTTTTTGCCCGGGCCTGGCGCCCGGCCTTGGCCGCCGGGTTCATGGGCTTGGTCCTGCATTGGCTGGCCGCTTGGCCCTTGGCGTTGCTGGTTTTAGTGGGCGCGGCCGTTTATGCGATCCTCTTGTTGGCCTTAAGAGGGCTCACCTTTGCCGAGATTAAGGACTTGTGGGGATTGCTGCGGCGTCCCGGCGAGTATGGAAGAGCCTGATAATCACCGGATGGTTTGGCGCTGATTGCGGGCTTGCATTGGCTCCCTCGGGCATATACCGTATTAGCCTTCGCAATGGCGTGACACGCTTGGGTATTCATGAGGGCATTCATTGAAGGTAGGCATTGACACCAGAACCGTTACTCCGGTCCGCTCAGGGGTGGGCAACTATGTGCTCAACCTGTTGGAAGGTCTGCGCTGGGTGGCGCCCCAGCAGGAGTTTTTCCTCTTGGGCCAAAAGCAGAACCTGGAGACCATAGGCTGGAACCTGCCTTCCGGCATGTTTCACACCTCTCCACTTTCTCATGAAAGCCACCCTTTGGGAGATTTGTGGGAGCATTTTCTGCTGCCGCGCACCTTGCAGAGAGCCGGCGTGGATGTCTTCCACGGACCCGCGACCCTGATCCCGCTGGCCAGCACCGGTTTTTCCAGGGTTGTGACCATCCACGATCTGGTGGCTTTTCTTTTTTCCGAGACCATTCCCAAGAAATACGCCCTTTACATGCGCTGGCTCATCAGGCAGGTGGTGCAAAAAGCCGATCGCATCATCAGCGTCAGCGAGCACACCAAGCAGGACCTCATGGACGTGTTGAAGGTGGACCCGGCCAAGATCAGCGTGGTATATGAAGCGGCGCCGCCCGGCTTCCAGCCGATCCGCGACCAGACGAAGCATGCCTGGGTGCGGCGGCGCTATAACCTGAAAGGCCCTTTCCTCTATCATGTGGGCAATATAGAGCCGCGCAAGAACCTGGTGCGCCTGGTCAAGGCGTTTTTACTCATGCGGCAACGCTCCAACTTGAAGGTGCAGCTGGTCATCACCGGGCAAAAGGGCTGGCTCACTAACATGCTGTTCCGCGAATTGGATTACATGCAATTAGGCGACGAAGTGATTTTTACCGGTTACGTGCCCCGCACCGATTTGCCGCTTTTAATGAACGCGGCCGAGGCCTTTGTGTTCCCTTCGCTGTATGAAGGCTTCGGCCTGCCCGCCTTGGAAGCCATGAGCTGCGGCACCCCGGTGGTCACCAGCAACATAAGCTCCTTACCCGAGGTGGTGGGCGATGCCGCCGTGCTGGTTGATCCCGAAAGGGTGGAGTCCATCGCCCACGGCATGGAAATTGTGCTGACTGATAGCGATCTGCGGGATAGGCTGGCTAAGGAGGGTCTGGTCCAGGCGCGGAAGTTTTCCTGGGAAAGGGCTGCGCGCGAGACCCTTGCCGTGTACCGCCGGGTCTACGAGGAAAAGTAAAAATGCTGAACCTTATTTACGATATGCGCATACTCACCGGCCGCATGCACGGCATGGCCCGCTACGGCCTGGAGTTGCTGCAGGCGCTATTGGATACCGGCGAGGACCTGGCGGTGGGAGTGTTGATCCGCCGGCCCCAAGATGCGCAGCATCTGCCCGGTGACAAGCGGGTGTTGGCCATCGCCTGCGGGGTTAAACCCCATGGCGTTTACAGCCAGTTCAGGCTGCCCAACATCCTCAACCGCATGCGGCCCGAACTTTACCATTGCCCGCATTACGCCGCGCCTGGCTATTATATAGGCGCCATGGTGCTCACCATCCATGACCTGATCCATTTGCGCTTTCCCAAGGACCATGGTTACAGGCATCGCATGTTTTACCGCTGGGTGGTGGGGCCGGCCGCCCGCCGGGCGGGCGCGGTGTTTACGGTTAGTCAGCACTCCAAAAAGGACATCGTGGAATTGTTGCAGGTGGATCCGGACAAGGTGGTGGTCACGCCCAATGGAGTGGGGCCCGCTTTCCAGCCGCTGGACGAGGCTGAGCGCAGGTCCGCGCCCACGGAATTGGGTTTACCCGAGCGTTACATTTTGGGCGTGGGCAACGCCAAACCCCACAAAAACCTGGCCGCCTTGGTGCAGGCCCACCGCTTGTTAAAGGCGCAAGACCCAGAGGCCCCGGCCCTGGTGCTGGTGGGTTTGGACAAGCCTCGCCAGGCTGGTATCAGACGCGAGGACGAGGTGGTGCTCAAGGCGCATTTGGACGACGCGGGCCTGGCCAAGGCCTACGGCGCCGCGGCCGCGGTCTGCATACCGTCCTTGTACGAGGGATTCGGTTTGCCGGCCTTGGAGGCGCTGGCCAGCGGCGCGCCTCTGGTGGCGGCGGAGCGCGCCTCGCTGCCCGAAGTGGTGGGCCAGGCAGGCCTTTTGGCCGAGCCCGAGCCGGAGCCCCTGGCGCAGGCCTTAGCCAAGCTGCTTAATGACCAGGCCCTTTGCAGTAAACTTCGCAGCGCGGGACCGGCGCAGGCCGCACGTTTCACCTGGGCCCGGACCGCGCGCAAGACTATGGAAGTCTACCGCAGGGTATCGCAAGGGAAAGCGCCGCAATGATGGCCAAGGTCCTTAAAGCATCGCCGGGCTTGCGCACCGTCCTGGTGCATGATTGGCTTACCGGCATGCGCGGCGGCGAAAAAGTGTTGGAAGCGTTTTGCCGCTTGTACCCCGATGCGCCCATATACACGCTTCTGCATTTTTCAGGCAAGGTCAGTTCCCTCATTGAAAGTCATCACGTCCATACATCATTTTTGCAGCGTATGCCTTTGGCGGCTACGCGCTACCGTCATTACTTGCCGCTGTTTCCCCGCGCCGCCCAAAACCTTGAGCTGCCGAAGGCGGATTTGGTGCTTTCCTCCAGCCACTGCGTGGCAAAGGGGGTAAGGGTGCCGCCCGGCGCGGTGCATGTGTGCTACGTGCACACTCCCATGCGCTACGTGTGGGACATGTATGACGCCTATTTCGGACCGGGCAAGGGAGGTTTGGCCCGCTGGGTCATGCCTCTTTTCAGGGGCGGTCTGCAGAGGTGGGACGTGCGCACCTCGCAAGGCGTGCATCATTTTATCGCTAATTCGGCCCATGTGGCGGAGCGCATCAAGCGCCACTACGGCCGCGAGTCCACGGTGATTCATCCGCCGGTGGAGGCAGGCCGCTTTTCCCCTGCGCCAGCCCCGGAGGATTATTATTTGGTGGTGAGCGCGCTGGTGCCCTATAAGCGGGTGGACTTGGCGGTCAGGGCCTGCACGGCGGGAGGCTACCGTCCCAAGGTGGAGTTCCTAGGTTGGCAGCCCGATGAAGCCCTGCCGGAGCTTTATGCCAAGGCCAGGGCCTTCATCTTTCCGGGCGAAGAGGATTTTGGCATCACGCCGCTTGAATCCATGGCCTCGGGCCGGCCCGTGGTGGCCCTAGCCAGGGGGGGGGCTCTGGAGACGGTGGTGGCGACGGACGATCGCAGCGGTCGCGCGCCTACTGGCTGTTTTTTCTACGAGCAAAGGCTGGACGCCTTGGTCGCGGCCTTGGATGAGATGGAAGCGGAGATGGGCCGCTTCGATCCCCAGGCGCTGGCCCGGCACGCCGCTGGTTTCGATACCTCGGTGTTCATGGAGCGGATCACCGCCTTCCTTAATGAGATTATGGATGCCTAGATAGGCCATTGACCCTGTATATGCGGGGTGCTAGGCTTTGTGCAGGGGTCGCCTGGATAGGCGGCCTGTGGTTTTTTCTGCCGCAGGAGTCCGTGGATGCATGTACTGATCATCGGTGCCGGTGAAGTTGGTTATCACACCGCGCTTCGGCTTTCGCGCGAAGGCCACAAGGTGGTGGTGGTGGACCGCAACGCCGAGGGCATTCGCAAGGTCAATGAGCAAATGGATGTTCAGACCTTGGTGGGTCCGGGCTCCAGTCCGCTGGTTTTGCGCAAGGCGGAGGTGGATCAGGCCGATTTGGTGGTCGCGGTCACCGACAGCGACGAAGTCAACATGCAAGCCTGCCGGTTTGCCCGCATCCTGGCTCCCTCAGCCACCCGCGTGGCCCGCATCCGCAGCGAGGACTATCTGGCCTTTTTCGAAGAAGTGGGCGCAAAAACCTTTGACCTGGATACCGTGATCAACCCGGAACGAGAGTTGACCGCGCAGATAGAGCAATTTCTCTCAGTGCCGGCTGCTTCTTCGGTGGCCGACTTCGCCGAGGGGCGGGTCAAGCTGCTCGGCCTCAAGATTCCCGCCGCCAGCCCATTGGTGGGACGCGCCATGGCGGAATTGCACCCTGCCGGAGGTCCGCCGTTTTTGGTTGCCGCCATAGAGCGCGGCGGGCGCACCGTTATCCCCAGAGGCAACGACGTCCTGTTGCCCGAGGATGTCGCCTACGTGGTGGCCAGGGAAACGGCCATTGATGATGTGATGTTGCACTTCGGCCTGCAGAGCACCCAAGTGCGTAACCTGATCGTGGTGGGAGGCGGAGCCATCGGGCGCATGGTGGCGGCCGGAGCCGCCCGGCGTGGCATCAAGGTGAGGGTAATAGAGCGCGACGAGGCCAAATGCGAGGCTATGGTCGAGCAACTAAAAGACGTAATGGTGTTGCACGGCGACGGCACGGACCTGAGCCTTTTGGAAGAGGAGAACGTGGGCGCGGCCGATGTTTTCGCCGCGGTCACCGATGATGAGGAGGACAACGTCCTTATAGCGCTATTGGGCAAGAAGATGGGCGCCAAGCGCACCATCGCCCGGGTAGCCCACATGGGTTACGTGCCATTAGTGAGCACCTTGGGCTTGGATTTGGTGGTGAGCCCGCGTTTCGCCGCGGTGGGAGCCATCCTGCGCCATTTGCGGCGCGGCAAGGTGCTCTCGGTAGCTGCGCTGAAAGACGAAGGCGCGGAGGTTATCGAAGTGGAGGCTCAAGAAACTTCCGCTTTGGTCGGCAAACCCCTGGCCCAAGTCAAGCTCCCCGTCGGAGTCTTGGTGGCCGCGGTGGTGCGTGAGGGCGAAGTCCTGGTTCCTGATGGTTCCACGGTGGTGCAGCCCGGCGATCATTTGGTGATCTTTTTGTTGCGTAAAGTGCTGGGTAAGCTCGAGAAGCTGCTCACCGTCAGCCTGGAATACTTTTAGGCGAGAGGCGGGAGCGTGGGACCGGCCTATATCATTTCTCTGGTTGGCATCTTGAGCGTAGGTCTGGGCGTGCTCATGTTGGCGCCCATGGGGGTGTGCCTTCTCTATGATGAACCTGCCTGGCGCGCTTTCCTGGGAGGCGCCATCACCTCGGGCGTATTGGGGGCCGCGCTTTTTTGGCTTTTCCGCAACCCGACTTCCCATGAGTTATCCCATCGCGAAGGCATGGCGATCGTCGGCATCTCCTGGGTGGTGGCCGGGCTGTTGGGCGGAGTGCCGCTTTTCTTCTCCGGCGATTTTCCGACCTACACCGACGCGGTATTCGAGGCGGTAAGCGGTTTCACCACCACTGGGGCCAGTGTTCTAACCAATATCGAAGGATCCGGCAAAGGCGTGCTATTTTGGCGGGCGCTCACCCATTGGTTGGGCGGCATGGGCTTCGTGGTGCTGTCGCTGGCCATTCTGCCCCTGGTGGGGGTGGGCGGTATGCAGCTCTTCAAAGCCGAAGTCCCCAGCCCCACCCCCGACCGCCTGGCGCCACGCATAACCGACACGGCTAAGGTTCTTTGGAAGGTATACGCCGGCATAACCGCGGCCGAGGTCTTCCTGCTGATGGCCGGCGGGTTGGATTGGTTCGAAGCGGTCTGCCAGGCGTTCGCCACCATGGCCACAGGTGGGTTCTCGACCAGGAACGCCTCCATCGCCGGATTCAACAGCGCCTACGTTGATTGGGTGATCACCCTATTCATGGTACTGGCCGGCATGAACTTCACCCTGCATTTTCTTGTATTACGCGGAGGCTGGCGCGCTTTTTGGCGTGACGAGGAATGGCGCCTGTACATGGGGATTTTCGTGGCATCCAGCCTGATCATCGCCCTGGGCCTTTTCGCCATGGCCGACAAGGGGATTGCTGATTCACTTTGCCTGGCCGCTTTTCAGGTGGCCACCATCCTGACCACCACGGGCTTTGCCACCGCTGATTATTCCTTGTGGCCGGCACTATGCCTGGGGCTCTTGATCCCGCTGATGTTTATAGGCGGTTGCGCGGGATCAACCGGCGGGGGGCCCAAGGTGATGCGGGTGCTGGTGATCCTCAAGCAGTCCCTGAGTGAGTTCCGCCGCCTGGTGCACCCCAGGCTGGTGGCGCCGGTCCGCCTGAACGGGCGCAACGTGGACCGCCAAGTGGTGAGTTCGGTCTATTCCTTCATGGGATTGTACATGGGGGCCTTTACGCTCACCGGCCTGCTATTGGCTGCCATGGGGATGGGCCTGCTGGAAGCGTTCAGCGCCTCCATCGCCTGCCTGGGCAACATCGGCCCCGGGCTGGGCAGCGTGGGGCCGGTAGGCAACTACGCCCATTTGCCGGCCATGGCCAAATGGCTCTTGAGCGCGGCGATGATCGTGGGGCGCTTGGAAGTCTACACGGTGCTGGTGCTTTTTGTACCCGACTTCTGGCGCAGGTAGGTCAGACCCTATCTACCGGCTGCCCGCAAAAACGGCATTTCCGTTCAAACCAATATAGAGACCGGCCGCAGCTTTGGCAGGCGCTTGCTGCGCCCATCCGTTCCAGCCATGCATCGCAGCCAATGAGTTTCATGGCTTGCAGTTGGCTGATCACTCCCTGGTGGTGCGACACGCCGTTGCGCAAGTGAATCTCTTTAAAAGCTTCCAAGCGCTGGCAGGGGAATTCCCGGCATTGGAAGCACCAGATCACCTCATGCCGCTTGGCGCATGCCCGGAAACCATGGCCGCACTCCCGGCATTCAGGCATGAGCTTATCGGAAAGGCATCCGTCGCAGCCCACGTCTTGGATTGCCATATGGTTATTCCGGGCCAGCCTGGCCAGTTCCACCTGGTCGCTTTGGCGCGGGGCAAGGTATGCGGGGCAGTTGCCGCAATAAATGCCGCAGATGCCGGCCAGGCGCTGATCTTGTTTTGGGGTCATGTTTTTCAGTTCCTCGTCCCGGTTGGATTGCGCCGTCACGCCACACTTTCAATCCTTTTCTCATCGGCGCTTACGGTCTTGTTCTTGCCTTGAGCCTTGGCCTTGTACAAGGCTTGATCAGCCCGCTTGACCAGGGTGTTGGCGTCATCTCCGGGCAGTAGCTGAGCTGTGCCCAGGCTGACGGTGACCTGCGCAATGAGGCCTTCTTCAGGCCTGAATTCATGCCTTGCCAGGGTATTGCGCACCCGCTCGGCAACGTCAAGCGCGGCCTGATTAAAGGCTCCGGGCAGCACCAAGGCGAACTCCTCACCGCCATAGCGGCAGGGCGTGTCAGCCGGCCGCACCGTAACAATTAGCAACCTGCCCAGTTCAGCCAATACCTTGTCGCCCTCGGTATGCCCGTATTTATCGTTAAAACCCTTGAAGTCGTCCACATCCAACAACACTAGTCCCAAGGGTTGGCCCATGGCGTGCGAATGCTTGATCTCGCTGTCAAGTTTGCTCCAAAAGTAGCGGGCGTTGAACAGGCCGGTCAATTCGTCGGTGATGCTCATCTGGCGGTAGCGCCGCTCCCGTTGAACTAAGATTTGCCTTTCGTGCTGCATAACCCCGATGCGGTCGGCCAGAGCCAGGGACAGTAAGGCGCTTTCCAAAGCAGCGGCGAAGGTAAGGGTGGCTGGGGGCAGCGGTATGAGAAGCTCCCAGCCCATGCTCCAAGCCCCCCAGGCCATGCCGCCCAAAAGAAGCACGATCCAGGCCACAAGATAGGCACGCGCCGGACGGAAGCCCTGAGCGAAAGCCTTGGCTCCCGCCACGATGGCCACCATCGGGGCCACCAGGAGCAGGGAGTGGGCCAGCCAGGTGCCCCAAAATAAACGTCCCATTAAAGTAAGGGCCAAAAGCAGGACCGCTCCGCCCTGGATTCCCAGCAGCAGGCGGTCGGCCACCGGCGCATAGCGTCTGGCATTGAGAAAAGAGCGGCAAAAGGCCGCGCCGAAGATAAAGACAATCGCAGTTATAACCAGACTCAGGCTGGGGACCAGCGGCCAAAACCAAGGCGGCAAAAGTAGTATCTGACCCTGCAGGCAGGTCTGGTGGACGATGATGCTCGCCAAGTAGAGAACGTACAGCAGGTAGGCCCAGTCGCGGGTGGTTAAAAGCACGATAAGGTTGACCAGCAGCATGGCCACCATCACGCCATAGAGCACGCCATAGATATAGGCCCTGGTGACGGTGTGCTCCTGGAATTGGGCCTTGGACCAAAGACGCAGGCCGGCGTTCAGCGAGAGCACTGACTGCAGGCGTAAATATGAATACCCGGTTCGGGCCGCGTCGGCCGAGATCTCCAAGGCCAAGCCTTTTACCCCGCCTGTGGCCGGCGGCTGTTGCAGACCCGTGGATTGCCTCTGCCAGCCGCCACCTGCCTTGGGCAGGTAGAAATCCACCCTCTCCATCCAGGGCGCGGCCACCTGCAGAACCCAGGGGCCCGCCGCCGGGAGCTGATCCAGGGGAATGCGCACCCAAAGAGCCGACCGGCTGAAGCCCAAGGACATTCGATTGCCGCGTATGGTCTTATATTGCGCCGCCGTTTGGGGCGAGGAGGCTTGAGCGATGTCCAGCAGGCCGCCAGGATCTTCCCGCAGACCGATTTCCGCAGGCGGATGCCGCGGGCCTGCCTCCTGGCGCCAGTCGCAGGCAGGACCGATCATGAGCAATGAGGCAATCAGGATGATTTGCCATGCACGATACATGTAGGCCTCTTAATATTAGTGACGCGATGGCTTTGCGAGGGGCGGCTACGTGACCATCAATCAATGATTCCCTAACATCGATAGGAATATATACCAGAAGAACCGGATGCATAGGAGATTTTTGCAATTTTGACATGTTGACGTAACTTGGATTTCGCTGGGCGCTTTTCACAAGCGTTGCTTATGTGCAAGCCGCCAGGACAGGCCCCAGGTCGATATGCTCCCGCACCGCCCGGTCCAGATCAGAGGCATTTGGGATTTCCAGCCAAGGCAGCTCGCCCAGAAACGGAACGCCCGAGAACTCGGTGATGAGCTGGCTGTTGAGGGCATGCTTGGCGCCGCGTTCCTCATGCTCCTCCTGCCCGGAGAAGATAAAACCCAACAGGTTTAAGCTGCGCTCGCGCACCGCCTGCATGGTGAGCAGGGTGTGATTGATAGTGCCCAAGCCGGGACGGGCCGCGACCACGACATCCAAGCCAAGCTCCGCCACGAGGTCCAAGGCGGTGCGGCCTGGTACAAGCGGCACCAGGACGCCTCCCACGCCTTCGCATATATAGGCGTGATGCAGAGACAAGCCGGCCCGCACCTGAAAAACCAATTGGTCCCAGCTTAGCTCGACATCCTCCAAGCGAGCGGCGGCCAGGGGACAGAGGGCATGCGCCAGGCAAAAGGGGTTCAGGAGTTGGGGCGGGTCGCTGAGGGAACAGGCATCCGCGACCCAAAGCGCGTCCGGGCTGACCAACCGGCCGCCTTGCTCAACCCCGTCAGTGGACATTGGTTTGCAGTATCCTATGTCCAGACCGCGGGCCCGCAAGCCAGCCAGCAAGGCGGCGGACACAAAGGTTTTGCCCACCTCGGTGTCGGTGCCGGTCACGAACACGCCTTTGCATGCCGGGTTCACAAGCCCACCTCTTTTACCGAGGCGGCCAGCGCGGCCACGGCCTTATCTATGTCGTCAGGCTGGTGGGCTGCGGTAACCGTGAAGCGCAGGCGGCAAGTGCCATCGGGAACCGTGGGGGGGCGTATGGCCGGAACGTAAACGCCCCGCTCCAGCAGGGCCTTGGCCAGGGCCAAAGCCCGGCGCGCCTCCCCCACCAGCACCGGCACGATGGGGCCCTGCGCTGAGACCAGGGGAAGACCCAAGGTCCCTATGCCCTCGCGCAGCCTCATGCCTAGATTTTGCAGGTGCTGGCGCAACTCCGGTTCATCATCCACCAGGCGTAATGCCGCCCCCGCGGCTGCTATCTGGGAAGGTGGCGGTGCGGTGCTATAGAGAAACGGTCGCGCCCGGTTGACCAAGGTGTCGATGACCAGGCGGCTGCCGGCGCAGAAACCGCCCAGACCGCCCAAGGCCTTGGAAAAGGTGCCCACCATCACTAGGTCCGCCGGGGGCGTGA
>CAZDRW010000066.1:0-11185 GCA_964507555.1 uncultured Desulfarculaceae bacterium | reverse complement strand
AGCAGGAAATGGCTTGGGAATACGACGTGCGCCGGTTCTTGGCTGACCTGGATGCGATCAAGGTGGGCTCGGAAGCAGGCCGCCGGGCGGCGGCTTGCCTGGGGGCTCAGCCGGTGCGCGACGGACGCTATGACGTGATTTTGGAGAACCAGGTGGCCATGGAGTTCTTGAGCCTTCTGGGTTCCTCCCTGCTTGGCGACAACGTGGTCAAGGGGCGTTCGCTCCTTGCCTCAAAAATGGACCAAAAAATACTGTCTGAACTGGTGACTCTGGTGGACGACGGCCTCCTGCCCAAGGGAATCGCCACCGGGGCCTTTGATGACGAAGGCACCCCCACCGCCACCAAAATCTTGGTGGCCGACGGCATCGTGCGAGGCTTTGTTTTCGACCGCCCTTGGGGCGCCCGCCATGGCGTGCCAAGCACGGGCAACGCTGTGCGTCCCGGGCTCAAAGCCCCGCCCCAAGTCGGTTTCACCAACTTTTACATCAAGCCGGGCCAAGGCGGTTTGGCAGACCTGGCAGCCGGCTTGGATCGTGGCCTGGTAATCACCGAGGTACTGGGGGCACATACCGCAGATCCGGTGAGCGGTCATTTTTCACTTGGCGCAACCGGCTTTATGGTGGAAAACGGCAAGATCACCAGACCGATCAAATCCATCGCCGTGGCAGGTCAGGTGGTGGAGCTTTTCGCCTCCATCAAGGCGGTTGGCGGCGACCTGCGCTTCTTGGGCGGCACCGGATCGCCCAGCCTCTTAGTAGCCGGCATGTCGGTTAGCGGCCCAGGCCAGGTGTAACCAATTGACACAGCTAAAGGTTTTATGGGTTGACTCCGGCCTGGTTTTCATGGTATTTCCTTACAGCTTTTGACTTGGAACTCCGGATTACCTTCCACCCCTGCGGAGTTCTTAACAACTAAAAGGGATATCGTGGCGAAGAAATTCACCATCCTTGTCATACCCGAGGGCACAAACCGCGTTAACCGTTTCTCCCTGCCCCGTATCATATTGCCCCTGGTGCTGGCCGTGCTGGTTGGCGCGGTGGGCATGGCCGGTTATTGGTTTCATCAATATAATTCTCTTCGCGCCGATTTACCCGACCTGCGCAACCTGCAAGAACAAAACCGCCGCCAGGAAGCCCAAATTGATACCTTCGCCTCCCGCCTTTCCGAATTCAAGCAGCAAATGGGCAAGCTGAAGTCCTTCAACCGCCGCCTGCGGGTGATGGCTGGAAAAGCCCAGCAGCTCCGATGACGCATTCGGCGTGGGCGGACCTGAAGTGCATCAAGGAGGCTCCGGCGTCAAGCTCACCAACACCATGGGCGAACGCCGCGTCATGATCATGCGGCGCGACTTGGACCAGATGGCCAACGACGCCGAAACCGAGCGCAGCATTCAAAAAGAACTTGCCAAGTTCCTGCAAGAACGCCGTTCGGTACTGGCTTCCACGCCTTCCGTCTGGCCGGTGCACGGCTGGGTTACCAGCGGATACGGGTATCGTATTTCGCCTTTCACCGGCAAACGTCAGTTCCATGCCGGCCTGGATATTTCGACCCGTACGGGATCACCGATAGTTTCGCCGGCAGCCGGCGTGGTCACCTTTGCCGGCCGCGAGGGCGGCTATGGCAATATGCTGGTTATAAATCATGGCCACGGTTTGGTCACACGTTACGGGCATCTTTCGAGCTTCGCAGTAAAACTCGGCCAAAAGATCGCCCGGGGTCAGAAGGTGGGTGCAGTAGGAAGCACTGGCCGTTCAAGCGGGCCCCACCTGCATTATGAAGTTTTGATGAGCGGTGTACCCACCAACCCGCGCTACTATATTCTTGACTAAAGCTTCTTAAGCCGTTTAATCCGCACTGGCCCAAAAAATTCCATCTGCAATTCGGCATTGCCATCAAAACATATTCACAGGCCTATCGGTGGCTGCCGGCGGCATCCTTACGCGGCTAAACGCTTGTGACGAGCCTGTTAATCTCCTGCGCCCGCCTTGCCTCTTCCCCGTAAAACCGGGTATATTCTTGGCTCGGCCCAACTAATGGTCCTTTCCGTTAACCGCCAACTTGGCTTGCATTTCCGGCCTGATGGGGGATAATCCATACCCATGTTTGGAAAACTATTAAAAAAGATGGTGGGTTCCAAGAACGACCGCGAGCTAAGCCACTTGTGGCCCTTGGTGGATCAAATCAATTCCTTGGAACCCAAGATGACCGCCCTGTCAGACGCCGACCTAGCCGGGTGCACCCCCGCTTTCCGGAAACGTCTGGAAGCCGGCGAGACCCTGGATGACCTCTTACCCGAAGCCTTTGCCGTGGTGCGCGAAGCCGCACGCCGCATCATAGGCCAACGGCATTTCGACGTGCAGCTCATCGGCGGCATTGTGCTGCACCAAGGCAAAATCGCCGAAATGAAAACCGGCGAGGGCAAGACCTTATCCGCCACCCTGCCGGTCTATCTGAACGCCCTTCCCGGCCGGGGCGTGCATGTGGTCACGGTTAACGACTATCTGGCCTCCCGCGATGCCCAGTGGATGGGAACCATCTACCGTTTCCTAGGCCTCAGCGTGGGCTGCATAGTGCATGGTCTGGACGAGGCGGAACGTAAGGAAGCCTATGACGCGGACGTGACCTACGGCACCAACAACGAGTTCGGCTTCGACTACCTGCGCGACAACATGAAGTTCGACCTCGAGGATTTGGTGCAGCGCGATTACAATTACGCCATCGTCGACGAGGTGGACTCCATTCTCATCGACGAGGCCCGCACGCCACTTATCATCAGCGGAGCAGCGGAAAAATCCACCCGTCTTTATCAAGACGTGGACCGCCTGATCCCAAAACTTTCAAAAGAAACCCACTATAGCATCGACGAAAAATCCCGTACCGCCAACCTCAGCGAGGAAGGCGTGAACCGTTGCGAAAGCCTGCTGCACGTGGACAATCTTTATGACCCGCGCCACATAGAGCTTCTGCATCATATCCAGCAGGCCCTGAAGGCCCACACCCTTTTTAAACGTGACGTGGACTATATCGTCAAAGACGGCGAAGTAGTGATCGTGGACGAGTTCACCGGCCGGCTCATGCCCGGCCGGCGCTACTCCGAGGGCCTGCACCAGGCCCTGGAAGCCAAAGAAAAGCTCCGGGTGAAAAGCGAGAATCAAACGCTTGCCACCATCACCTTCCAGAACTATTTTCGCATGTACGACAAGCTGGCGGGCATGACCGGCACCGCCGACACCGAGGCCGAGGAGTTCGCCAAGATATATAAGCTGGACGTGCTGGTGGTGCCCAGCCACAAGCCCATGATCCGGGTGGACAATCCCGACCTGGTTTACCGCACGGTGCGCGAAAAGTTCATGGCCGCGGCCGAGGAAATCAAAGAGCTTCACGCCAAGGGCCAACCGGTTCTGGTGGGTACGGTTAGCATTGAAAAAAGCGAGGCCATGTCCGCGCTGCTCAAGCGCCAGAAGGTTACCCATCACGTACTGAACGCCAAAAACCACGCCCAAGAAGCCGACATCGTGGCTCAGGCCGGCCGCCTAGGGGCGGTAACCATCTCCACCAACATGGCGGGCCGTGGTACCGACATCGTCTTGGGCGGCAACCCAGTGTTTTTAGCCAAGCAGGACGCAGACCCCGAAGCCGAACCCGAGGCCTACGCCACCGCGCTTCTGAGATACGAGGCCGCTTGCGCGATCGAACACCAAAAGGTCTTGGAACAGGGCGGACTGCACATCCTCGGCACCGAGCGCCACGAATCGCGGCGCATCGACAATCAGCTGCGGGGCCGCTCGGGACGCCAAGGCGATCCAGGCTCCAGCCGCTTCTATCTCTCTCTGGAGGACGACCTGCTGCGCCTGTTCGGATCGGAGCGCATCAGTGGAGTCATGCAAAAGATGGGCATGGAAGAGGGCGAGCCCATTGAGCACAATATTATCTCCCGGGCCATTGAAAATGCCCAAGGCAAGGTGGAAGGCCGCAACTTCGATATCCGCAAGCAGCTTTTGGAGTACGATGACGTGCTCAACAAGCAGCGCGAGGTGATCTACGCCCAAAGACGCATGGCGCTAACCGGCGAAGGCGTCCACGAAGGCATTCTGGAGATGATCGAGGACCTTGCCGAGCAGGTGGTCGGCATTCACGCCGACGAGGGGTCGCCTTCTTCGGAGTGGGATTTCAAAGCCCTCAACAACGCCGTGATAGCCGCCTTTGGTTATGACCCTGGATTTGAGCCGGCCGACGGCCTTAACGCCGAGGATTTGGCCGCAGAGGTGGCGCAAGAGGCGCGTAAACAATACGACCAGAAGTTCGCGCTCTATGGCGAAGAAACCATGAACTACCTTGAGCGCATGGTTCTTCTGCAAGTGGTTGACGGCCTTTGGAAAGACCATCTGCTCAACATGGATCATCTCAAGGAAGGCATCGGCCTCCGCGGCTATGGCCAGAAGGACCCCTTGCGTGAATATCAGCGCGAGGGATTCGATATGTTCACCGACATGGTGGAGCGAATCAAGGACGAAACCGTTTCAACCTTGCTACGCTTGCAGCTTCAGCGCGAAGCCGACGTGGATGTTTTTACGCCGGTAGAGGACCCGTCCCTCAGCTATTCCGGTGGCGAGGAGGCCGCGCCCCAACCGGTGAAACGAAAGAACGACAAGGTGGGCCGCAACGACCCCTGCCCCTGCGGCAGCGGGAAAAAATACAAGAAATGCTGCGGCCGTTAAAGCGGCACCAACTATTTCACTTTAGCAAGGGGCCCCGACCGGGGCCCCTTGTTCATTACAGGCCGCTTAGGGTCGCGTGCGGAAAAACCTGGCAAGGCCAGCCAGCCGGTATTATATAGATAGGCCTCGCAAATATTATTCACCTTCCCGGTGGGAGCGGCTCCATGCAAGATGTGCCAGAGCTGGGCCAAGCGCCCCTTAAACAGGATCGTGTAGTGGATTCCCCGGTGGCCGGCTTCAGCGCCGGAGCGGCGGCGGCCGGGCTCAGAAAAGACGGCCGCATCGACCTGGCCCTCATCGCAGGTGAAGCTGCCTATCCGGCGGCCGCGGTCTTTACCAAAAACCGTTTGGCCGCGGCCCCGGTGCAGGTCTCCCGCCGTCATGTGGCTGGCGGCCGTATCCGCGCGGTTCTGGCCAACAGCGGCGGGGCCAACGCCGCCACCGGAGCCAAGGGACTTGAGGCCTGCCTAACCACTTGCCGAGCCGTGGCCCAAGCCCTGAATTGCCGGGCCGAGGAGGTGTTTCCTTGCTCCACTGGCGTCATCGGCCAACTGCTGCCGGCCGACAAGATTGCTGCTGCCTTGCCTGAACTTGCCGCGGGGTTGAGCCCCCGGGGCCTGCCCCAGGCGGCCGGCGCCATCATGACCACCGACGCCTTCAAAAAAATGGCCACGGCCTCCGTGGTCATTCAGGGCCAGCCGGTTACCGTAGTAGGTTTTGCCAAGGGCGCGGGCATGATTCATCCGGACATGGCCACAATGCTGGCCTATGTGCTCACCGACGCCGCCGCCACGGCCCCGGCGTTGCAGAAGGCCTTGAACATCGCGCTGGAGTTGAGCTTCAACCGGGCTAGCGTGGACGGCGACACCTCCACCAACGACACCTTACTTCTATGGGCCAGCGGCAAGGCCGGCAACCAGGAACTACAGGCCGATGACCCCGAGCTGGCGGTGCTGACCGCCGCAGTGACCAAGGTGTGCCAGAAGCTGGCCGCCATGCTGGTGGCCGACGGCGAGGGGGCCGGGCATCTTGTCCGGGTGGTTATAACCGGCGCCGAGAGCGACGAGGCGGCCAGGCACACAGCCTTTGCCATCGCCCATTCGCCGCTTTGCAAGACCGCCTTCGCCGGGCGCGATCCCAACTGGGGACGGCTGCTTTCTACGGCCGGAGCTGAAGCCGCCCGGCGCGGACTTAACTTTGCCGAAGAAAGATGTCGTCTCTGGATAGGCGATGTCTTGATCGCTGAAAACGGCGTGTACACCAGTGCCCAGGCCGAGGAAGAGGCGGCCCAGGTCATGAAAAGGGAACGCTACCAAATCCGCTTGGACCTGGGTCTGGGCCAAGGCCAGTTCTGGGTCTTCACCTCGGATTTGGATCACAAGTATATCGAAATCAACGCTGATTATAGGAGTTAGGCATTAGAGCCGCGCAAGGCGCACAGCTCTTTTTGGCGGGCTTTAATACTAATATTTTCAATCCGGGGTAAGCCTTGTTCCGCGTGGAAGGGCTTACCCCAGCTGTTGCTAAACCTTCTTGCGAGAAGCCAAGGAACGGGCCAAGGTGAGGCCATCCATGTATTTCAGGTCACCGCCTACCGGCATGCCGTAGCCCAGGCGGGTAATGCTGACTCCGCTGGGCTCCAAGCTGCGGGCCAGGAGATCGGCGGTGGCTTCACCCTCCACCGTGGGGTTGGTGGCGATAATCACTTCGCGCACCCCGCTCTGCTTCACCCGTATAAGCAACTCATCCAAATGCAGATTATCCGGCCCCACGCCATCCAAGGGCGACAGAGCCCCAGCCAACACGAAGTAGCGCCCACGGAAGGAGCCCGCCGCCTCCAGGGCGGCCAGGTCAGCCGGCGATTCCACGATGCAGAGCAGTCCGCCGTCCCGGTTGGGATCGGTGCAGATGGAGCAGGGGTCGCGGTCGGCTAGGTTGCGGCAAAGGGAGCATGCCCGCACCTGTTCTTTGACCGCAGTTAGTGCGGCGGCAAGTCCACGCGCCTCTTCGGCCGATGCGCGCACCAGATGCAGAGCCAGGCGCTCGGCGGTCTTGCGCCCTACGCCGGGCAAACGGCTCAGTGAGGCGATCAGCGCCTCCACCGCACGGGGATACACCGGGCGTTCTCCTATAACATGCCCGGAGGCAGGCCCATGCCCCCGGTCAACTTGCTCATCTCCTGCTGCATCATCTCCTGGGCGCGGCGCTGGGCTTCGCCCACGGCAGCTACCACCATGTCGGCCAGCATTTCGGCGTCGTCCGGGTCCACCACTTCGGGTTCAAAACGCAAACGCAAGAGCTCACCCCGGCCGTTGACCGTGGCTTCCACCATGCCTCCCCCGGCCTGGGCGCTGACCTCGCGCTGGGCCAGTTCCTCCTGCATCTTCATCATCTGCTGCTGGACTTTTTGGGCCTGCTTCATCAAGTTGCCCATGTTGCCCATGCCCTTCATAGCTATCTCTCCACTTCTTCACATCAAAATGCGACGCCGCTTGCGCCGCCATGCCATAAGTTCCAGGTTAGAGCGCCTTTTATCGGCGCGTAAGCTACTTGCCGGCGGGGGCGGGATTAAGAGCCACTACCTGCGCCTCGAAAACCTCGGCTGCCTCCTGCACCACGGGATGCTCGGCCAGGCTGCTCACCGCAGCCAAGTCTTCCTCGGCCGCCGCCCTAGGCTCGGGCTCTTCCGCCGCCGCCGCCAATCGAACAGGGCAAGCGTCGCTCCACAATTCCCGCATGAGCCCGCAGAGCTTATCCTGGTTGTCCGGCGTACACAAGCCCCGCGCTATGGGGCTGGCCGGCAGGGTCACCACCAAGCAGCCCTCGCCTTTTTTCACCTGAGCCCGCCCCAGATAGGAAGACAATTGAGCTTGGCCGGACTTACCCACATAGCCGGCCAACTCTTTCAGCGCTTGTTCCGGCGCCGGCATGCCGCGCTGAGCCGTGGCCGCAGGGGATGCAAGCGGGGCGGGAGCGGCTGAGAAGTCTTCCGGCCGGGCGGAAACAATTCGCGGCGCCTTTGGGGATTGAGCCCCGCCAGCTTGCGGCGGCGGCTTCTGGGTTCCGGAGGGAGCCTGGCGCGGTGGCGCGGGAGCCGCCGGCCCGCCTTGGGCATTGCCACCCAGGGCTTCGATGATCTGCTCCAGATTCAAGACCGGCCGTACCTGGGTCAGCTTGAGCAGGGTCATTTCCATGACCAGACGCGGCTGGCTGGCCCGGCGGAACATTTCCTCGGCCTGCGCCAGATGGTCAAAAATCTCGTGCAAGGTTTCTGGCGAAACCTCGGCGGCAGCCCGGCGCAGTTCTTCAATCTCTTCCTGGCTTAACCCGAACAACTCGATGTCGGGCGGCGCCGCCTGGGCCGCGGCCAAGTTGCGGAACTGCTCCTGCAGGGCCGCGTAAAAGGCCTGCATCTCCCCACCGGCCCCGTAGACCTGTTCCACCAGATCCAAGGTGCGGCCGGCGTCACCGGCCAGCACCGCTTCCGCGGTCTGGGCCACCAGCTCGCGGTCCACCAAGCCCAACAGCTCCACCACCTCCTGGTGGGAAAGCTCGTCCCGCCCCAGAGAAAGCACCTGATCCAGCAGGCTCAAGGCATCGCGTACGCTGCCGTCGGCCTCGCGGGCCATGAGCGCCAGGCTTTCCTTGGGCAGCCAGCAACCCTCGGCCTCCAGCACCTTGGCCAAGTGGACGGCCAGGGTCTTGGGCGGCAGGCGCCTGAAATCATAACGCTGGCAGCGGGAGAGAATGGTGAGCGGCACCTTGTGCACGTCGGTGGTGGCCAGGATGAAGACCGCATGCTCGGGCGGCTCCTCCAAGGTCTTCAAGAGCGCGTTGAAGGCCGCCTTGGAGAGCATATGCACCTCGTCCAGGATGGTCACCCGAAACCGCGCGGCCTGGGGCCGGTAGCGGATCACCTCGCGCAGCTCGCGCACGTCCTCCACCCGGGAATTGGAAGCCGCGTCGATCTCCTGCACATCCACTGCGCGACCTTCGTCGATTTCTTTGCATTGCTGGCACTGGCCGCAAGGATCGGCCGTGGGGCCGGACTCGCAATTCAGAGCCTTGGCCAGGATGCGGGCCACCGAGGTCTTGCCCACGCCGCGGGGGCCGGTAAAGCAAAAGGCGTGGGCCAAGCGCCCGCTGGCCAGAGCTCCGGCCAGGGTCTTGGTCACATGCTCCTGTCCCACAACCTCGTCGAGGGTGGAGGGACGGTGCTTTCTGGCAAGAACTAGATAACTCACGCCTGGGCCTTCCCCAAAGGACGATATGACAAGATAACACCTTGTACTAACTTACGTTTTTGCGATAATCCCTGCATAAACATAGCATCGGCCCCGGCGGGCTGTCAAATCAGACCGCTTGAATGCATAAAGCAGCTAGCGCTCTTGCCAGGCGGGGCGAATGACCGGTTCATTGACCGCGGTGTTGGCCGGCAGACGCGGAGCGCCGGGGTTACCGTCAGCCGTTAAATAGCCTCATCAGCCAGAGAAAGACTCACTTGCCATTGTAGACTTACTTGCCCACCCGCATGATCACCAGGCCGCGGCCTATGCCCCGTTTCCTGAGAGCGGCCATGACGCCCTTGGCATGGGAGTAACCGGAGCAGCAACCCACCCACACCCGGTGCCAGGCCTTGCCCCCTAAATTATGGGTCTTGACCGTGGCTGGGTATCCCAAGCGGGCCAGCTTGTCCCGGTCGGACTTGGCATAGCGCGGGTTGAGGCTGGATGAATAGAGCACCGCATAGGGCCCGGTCGCGGAGGAAGAGCCCTTGGCGGTCTTAGCCTTGCCCTTGGTCCCGGTCTTGGCTTTGACGCGTGTGGATATGGGCTTGCCTGCGTGGCCCCGGCCATCCAAGCCGGCCAAAGCCGCGGTCATTTCGGCTACGGCGCGGGAGCGGTCATAGTCCAGGCGCACCGGGCCCTTGCGGGCGGTCATGATCCCCTTTTCCCAGGTCTGGCGGGCCTTGTCGATCTGGCCCAGGTCCCTATAGGCCAAGCCCAGGTGATACCAAGCCGCATAGTTGTATTGGTCAGCGGCCAAGGCTTTTTCCAACGCGGACGCGGCTAGAGCCAATTGGCCCTCTGCACGGTAGGACATGGCCGCATTGAAATGCTGATACCCGGTTAACGCGGTTTGCTTGCCCACCCCGCCGGGCGATAGCCAAGCGCAGGCCGGGGTTAGCGCCAAAACCAAAAGCGCTGAAATGATCCCTAGAGCTCGCCAGGAGCTGATTGGGTGGTTACGGTCCATGCTTTATCTCTCCCAAGGGGCCAATATCCTTGCCTAGATAGCCCTCAGCTTAGCATGGTGGAGCGGGCGGAACCAAGAGTTCTGTTGGGCAGGTGAAGGGAGTAGCCTCCGCGATATCTCAACCGCGGCGGTACTGGCGGATGGACTTTTGTCGGCCTAGGTAATCGGGTTCGGGGAATGATGCTATTCGCCCTCTTGCTCGCCGCCGGGTGTTTCCGGTTTCTTGCCGTTAGGCCACAAGTGAACCAACTGGCCGCCGCCGGTGGGGTTAGGTCGCACACTGCGTCCGGTTCGTCCCGATCCCAGGCGCTCACGACCCCACCGCTTCTGGCGCCGCTGAATCTCGCCGGGATCGTAAAAGCGCATCCAATCATCTTGATAATGCCAGATCTCGGCTTGGGGGCTGTGAAAGGCCCAATCCACCTCCTCAGGATGGAAGCCCATTGAGTACCAAGTCTCAAACTCCTGGAAACCCAAGTCTTCGCGGGCGAATTTTATCAGGCCGATGCGGTAGTTTTCGCGGCGGAAATCCAAAAGAATCTGGCCCGCCAACTGGCGAACCAAACGGTCTTCCCTTTCATCCATGAAACGCTCGCCGATAATGCGGAAAACATGCTCGGTGGATTCGGGATATGCCAGGCTCACAGCGGCCATGCCCTTCATGGCCAGATCCCGGGCCGACCAGCCCGCGGCAGAATCACGCACAATGGCGGTGAGACCAGGCAACATGGGGGGGCCCACTTTGCCCAAAATGGCGGGCAAAAGCTCAGTCACCCAATCACAGTCAAAGGCATCGGACCAGCGCAGGGCGATTAAAAGAGGCAACACAGCCTCCTCGCCGCCACGATAACCCAATAGATAGGTGGAATGCACCACCGCCCACCATTCAGGCAGTTCGGCCAGCCAGGACGGCTTGTCGCTGACCACCTGGGTCAGAAGAGGCAACATGGTTTCGCGCCCGGCTATCTCACGTGCCGCAGCTAATTCCAGCCGGTCCTCAGCCATGAATAGGAAGTCAGCTAGGCGCTCATCTTCAAGAGTTGAATAATCAAAGAGTTGCATGTTAGTTGTCTCGGGGGTGACTAAAAAGGGCAAGCCTAGTCTCATCCAGACCGCCTGCCCTTCTAATTAATATACAACAGCCTTAAGGCGCTTACAACCACCTCCCATAAGTATACAAGGGAGAAAGCTGAATATATTGTTACCGATT
>CAZDRW010000065.1:0-11215 GCA_964507555.1 uncultured Desulfarculaceae bacterium | reverse complement strand
GGAGGACGCCCACGCCTTGGGCGGCCGGTGGATATATAGCGATGGCAGCGTGCTGCCGCCTCTTGAGGAAGACGAGTACTATTGGCACCAGATCAAGGGCGCCCAGGTGGAAACCGCGGGCGGCCGCAAGCTGGGTCGTCTGGAGGAGGTGCTTGACCACGGCGCGCACGAACTTTGGGTGGTAAAGGACGATAAGGGGCGGGAAGCCATCCTGCCCGCCATAGATGGCGTCATTAAGGAAATGGACCTCAAAAAAGGCCGGCTGGTGGTTGAACCGCCCGAAGGCCTGCTGGAGATCCAGGGTTGGCCTGACGAAGACTGACCAGCCCAACCTGCCCATGCGGCCAAATTGACCGCTTAGCGGCGTGAATCGGCTTAAAAACCGCAAGCCTCGGGGCCCGCTGAAGTTGATGGTTTAAAATGCTGAGTCGTAACGGATGGTTGGCTTGGCGATTGCAATAAAAAATGCCGGCCATGATCTTTGACATACTCACGCTTTTGCCTGAAGCCTGTTTGCCCTATATCCAGGCTTCCATCTTGGGCCGGGCCCAAAAGGCCGGCCTGATCCAAGTGCGGCTCAGCAATGTGCGGGATTTTTCCCATGACAAGCACCGCACCGTGGACGACGCTCCCTATGGCGGGGGCAATGGCATGGTGATGATGCCCGGCCCCCTGGTGGAAGCCATTGAGAGCCTGACCCCGGAGCCCGAGGGGCCGGTGATTCTCCTCAGCCCGCAGGGCCGGGTCTTCAACCAGGAGATGGCCCGCGAGTTGGCCCTGGAAAAAAGGCTGACCCTGGTTTGCGGCCGCTACGAGGGCATTGATGAGCGGGTGCGGCTCTTGAAGATCGACCAGGAACTGAGCCTGGGGGACTTCGTGCTTTCCGGAGGTGAAATTGCCGCGCTGGCGGTGGTGGATGCGGTGAGCCGGCTCCTGCCGGGGGTTCTGGGAGGAGAGCAGTCAGCCCAGGCTGACAGCTTCATGGACGGGCTCTTGGAGCATCCCCATTACACTCGCCCCCCCGAGTTCAGGGGACTCACGGTGCCGGAGGTGTTGTTATCCGGCAACCATGCGGCCATAGCCCGTTGGCGCCGCAAGGAAAGCCTGCGGCGCACGCTTAGGCGGCGGCCCGAATTGGTCCAACGCGCTGAATTGGACCAGGAAGATAAAGAGCTTCTGGCGGAGATCGCCGCCGAGGAGCGCTGAAGCGCGATAAGAAAAAAAAGATCACAACCTTGCGGCGAAACACAGGTTTTTTTGATACACTCACTCCCTCTGACTAGGGAGACGGCGGGTCTGGTATTTTTAGTACGTGGCCCGCATTAGACATCAAGGAGGCAACCCATGGATGCCATGAAGATTCTGACGCGTGAACAGATGAGGGTGGACATGCCCCTGTTCCGCGCAGGCGATATGATTAAAGTGCATGTGCGCATCAAAGAGGGCGACAAGGAGCGCATTCAGGTGTTCCAGGGCCATGTGCTGCGCCGCCGCGGTGCTGGACTGGGGTCCACCTTTACGGTCCGCAAAGTTTCCTACGGGGTAGGCGTTGAACGCATCTTTCCTCTGCACTCACCCATAATCGACAAGATCGAGCTGGTGAGCGAGGGCCGCGTGCGCCGCAGCCGCATTTACTACCTGCGCGCACTCCGCGGCAAGGCCGCCCGTATCAAGGAGAAACGGCGGGTCTAAGCCCATGACCCGGCCCCGAGCCGCTTCGCCAGGGCTTGCCAGCCGTTTTTCCAAGCTTGAAAACGAGTTGTGGGAAAAGGGCTGCCAAGTGGTGGCGGGAGTGGACGAGGTGGGCCGCGGTCCTTTGGCCGGGCCGGTGGTGGCCGCGGCGGTGGTGCTTGCCAGCGATTGGCAAGATCCCGGCGTGGCCGATAGCAAGGTGCTTTCACCAGCTAAACGCCTGGAATTGGATACCGCTATTCGCGCCAGCGCCCGGGCTTGGGCGGTGGGCGCTTGCGAGCCCGAAGAAATCGACCGGCTCAATATCCATCAAGCCAGTCTCCTGGCTATGCGCCGGGCGGTGGAGGGGCTGGCGATTCCGCCGCATTTTCTATTGATTGATGGCCGCTTCACCCTGGACCTGGACATACCCCAACAAGCGGTGGTGGGGGGGGATGCCAGGCTGCGTTGCGTTTCCGCCGCCAGCATTGTGGCCAAGGTTTGGCGGGACCAGATCATGATCCGCTGGCATGAGAGCTACCCCGCCTACAACTTTGCTTCCAACAAGGGCTATGGCACCGCCGAACATCTCAAGGCCTTGGCCCGGTTGGGACCGTGCCCTTTGCACCGTCGCTCCTATCGTCCCGTAGCGCAGAAGGTGTTGGATTTTGGTGATTAGCCAGCACCACTCCGACTCCGCTGCCTTGGGGCGCGGCGCCGAGGCCCTGGCGCGCCGCTATTTGGAGGCCAGGGGCCTCAAGGTGGTGGAGGCCAATAAGCGCACCAAAGGCGGCGAATTGGACCTGGTGGCTTGGGACCGGGAAGTTTTGGTTTTCGTTGAGGTCAAAGGCCGCAGCGACACCCGTTACGGCAGGCCCGAGGAGGCGGTGGACCAGAGAAAGCAAAGGCGCCTGATCCAGGCGGCCGGAGCCTTTTTGGCGGAAATGCCCGGCCCGGTGCCGGTATGCCGCTTTGACGTGGTTTCGGTGGACTTGGGGCAAGGGGAGCGGGGAGTGCGTCATATCGTGGACGCCTTCCGGCCGGGAGATTAGCGATGGCCACGTTGTTTGTGGTGGCTACGCCTATCGGCAACCTGCAGGACTTGACGCCGCGGGCGGCCCGGGTCTTGGCCGAGGTCCCGGTGATCGCGGTGGAGAGCATCAACCGCACCAAGAAGCTCCTTAGCCATCTGGGCATAAGGGGCAAGCGCCTGATCTCCTGCCGTGAGGCCAACCGCAAGCTGGCCGCGCTCAAGGTGCGGGAGGCCTTGGACCAGGGCCTGGACGTGGCCTTGGTTTCAGACGCCGGCACACCGGGGATCAGCGATCCGGGGGGGTATGTGGTGGCGGAACTCATGGGCAGCGGTCACCGTATCTCGCCGCTGCCCGGGCCTAGCTCTCTGGCCGCGGCCATAAGCGTGGCGGGCTGGCCGGGTGCGCCGTTTGTTTTCTTGGGATTTCTGCCGGCCAAGCCGGGTGCCCGCCGCCGGCTCCTGGAGCAGGCCAGGGACACGGGTTGGGCGTTTGCGTTTTTCGAAGGCCCTCACCGCCTGTTGGACACCGCCAGGGACCTGGCCGAACTCATGGGGGAAAGGCCGGCGGTTTTAGCCAGGGAGCTAAGCAAAATAAACGAGGAGGTGGTGCACACCACTTGCCAGGAACTGGCCGGGACGGTAAATAGCCAAGGGGTACGGGGCGAGATCAGTATTTTAGTGGCCGGGGGCGAGCCGGCTGCGGTTGAAAAGCCGGACATGGATGAGCTTTTGCGCCAAGGCCTGGCTAAAGGAACCGATAGCCCCAGCCGCCTGGCCAAGATCGTGGCCGCGGCGTGCCAGAGGCCCAGGGACGAGGTCTACCGCCGGCTTTTATGGCTTAAAGGCGTGAAGGATTAAGGCGAGTCGGATAGACTCGTTCATGAAGCAAGTACCATGGCCTGCTAGGGGCCTATTTAAGGATGACCTTGATGGGGGGGCGGACCGGTCAGCCGCGAAGCCCGGCATATCCCAAGAGATTAGCGAGTTGGGAAAGGTGATTGAAAGAGAGCTGGCGGTGATTAACGGCTTGGGCCTGCATGCGCGGGTGGCGGCTCGTATCGCCGAAACCATCAAGCAATATGAGTGCACGGTGATCTTGAGCAAGGACGGGCTTGAGGCCGAAGGCGACAGCGTGCTTTCAATCCTGACCTTGGACGCCCCAGCCGGCAGCCGTCTGTTGGCACGAGCCCAGGGAGAACAGGCCGAAGCGGTATTGGGTGCCTTGGAGGAGCTGTTCGCCAAACGCTTTGGAGAAGAACAGTGAGCGCGGGCCAAGAGAAATTTTTGGAAGGCGTGGGGGCGTCTCCAGGAATCGCCATCGGCCGGGCCATGCCTTTGGCCCGGCGTCCCGTGCAACTCACCTATCGCCATCTGGACGACCCTGCCGATCTAAAGCGGGAAGAGACTCGCTTCAACCTGGCAGTGGAGGCCACCCAAAAATATCTCACCACCGCCCGCGACGATCTGGGCCAAGAGATGCAGGACTATGCCTACATCATCGAGGCCCATCTCTTGATCCTCAAAGACAAGCTAATCACCCAACGCACCATCGATCTCATCCATGAGCAGCAGATCAACGCCGAGTGGGCCTTGAGCCAGGCCGTGGCCGAAGCCCAAGGGGCTTTCCGCAGGATCAAGGACGAATACATCCGCTCTCGGTTCGCCGACGTGGAGTATGTCACTGACCAGCTATTAAGACATTTGTCCGGTCAAGACGCATCCGAATTGGCGTCAATAAATGAAAAAGCCATTGTGGTGGCGCACGATCTGTCTCCGGCTGACACCAGCAGGATGGACCTTGATTGGGTAATGGGCTTTGTCACCGATATGGGCGGGCCCACCAGTCATACCGCCATCATGGCCCAGGCCAAAGCCATCCCCGCGGTGGTTGGACTGGAGTTCGTGACCCAAGAGGTCAAAAGCGGCGATTTTCTCATCGTGGACGGTTCGGCCGGCGTGGTGGTGGTTAATCCCGAAGAAGAAACGCTTCTATCTTATCGGGAAAAGCAGGAAGCCTACGAGCTATACGCCCAGGAGGTCTTGGCTCAGGCCTATTTGCCCGCCGAAACCTTGGACGGACTTCAGGTCCAAGTGGAAGCCAACATAGAGTTGGCCGAGGAAGTCAGCTCGGTATTAAATTATGGCGCAGAGGGCATCGGCCTTTACCGCACCGAGTTTTTCTACATAACCCAAAAAACCCTGCCCAACGCCGAGGAGCTTTTCGCAAATTTTAAAAACGTAGCCGAGCGCTTGGAAGGCAAACCTGTAAATATCCGCACCCTGGACATCGGCGGCGACAAGTTCGCCAGTTCCATGGAATTGGCTCCGGAAATAAACCCCGCCATGGGCCTCAGGGCCATTCGCTATTGCCTTAAAGAAAGGCACATGTTCAAAGATCAGCTCCGGGCTATCTTGAAGGCCTCGGCTTTTGGCAAGGTGCGGGTGCTTTTCCCCCTGATTTCCGGGGTGACCGAGCTTATGCAAGCCCGCGCGGTTTTGGATGAGGTCCGCGCCGAATTGGAAGCCGAGGGTGTGGCTTATGACCACAACCTGGAGGTCGGCATCATGATCGAGGTGCCCTCTGCCGTGGCGATAGCCGACCTCCTTGCCCAAAGAGCTGACTTCTTTTCCATCGGCACCAACGACCTGATTCAATATTCGTTGGCCATAGACCGGGTCAATGAACACGTGGCGCACCTGTATCAACCATTGCACCCGGCGGTTTTGCGCATGGTGCGGCAGGTGGTGGAGGCGGGCCATGCGGCCGGCATCCCGGTGGCCATGTGCGGCGAAATGGCGGGCGACCCCAAGATGGTGCCATTGCTATTGGGCCTGGGAGTGGACCATTTTTCCATGAACGCCCTGGCCATCCCCCAAGTCAAACGTATCGTGAGGCTTACCGACCGCTCCGCCTGGCAGGAAATGGCTAGGCAAGCCCTGACTTTCGCCACGGCCGCCGAGGTGGCATCTTACATGACCGGCCAGTTGCAGCATCATTATCCTGGCTTCTTCGATCACTTGGTGTGGGCCGGATTGGAGGCGTGAGCCCCCATGGCTGGCGAAGGCGTTAAATTAGTTGCCAAGAATAAGAAGGCCCGCTTCAACTACGAGTTGGGCGACCGCTTCGAGGCCGGCTTGGTGCTAAAAGGCACTGAAGTTAAATCATTGCGTCTGGGCAAGGCCAACCTCACGGATGCTTATGCCAAGATCAGCGATGGCGAGGCCTGGCTGGTTTCCTGCCACATAAGCGCTTATCCGTTCGCCTATTATGACAATCACGAGCCCGAACGCATCCGCAAGCTCCTCTTGCATAAACGAGAGCTAAAGAAACTCGCCACCAAAGTGCAGGAGCAGGGCTGGAGCTTGATTCCTTTGGCGATTTATTTTAGGCGGGGCAAGGCCAAGGTGGAGTTGGCCCTGGCCAAGGGCAAGAAGATGCACGACAAGCGCCATGCCATCAAAAAGCGCGAGCAGGATCGCGAAATGGAAAGAGCCCTGCGCCGCCACTGACCAATTGCCTTAGCCAGCCAGCCCCCTTAAGTCTCCAAGCGGTCTAATAGCTTATTAGAGTTGCAGACTGTACCAAGGCACCCGCCAGAAACGGCCGCCCTTAAAGGGCGGATAGGTGGAGCCCGGCCAGGGCAACATGCCATAAGCCAGACGCAGACGAGTGATCGTAGCTAAATGCGTATCCGGTTTGAGCGGCCGAATAATATTCGGGGGCAGCTGCTGGCGCTCGGCCCCGGGAGGTTGCCAAAAGACCTGCAGCATGGCTCCGCCAGCCACCTGCCGGTATTGAATGTCCAGGGCGTGCCAACCTTTGGCCAGGGCCACGGTGCCCCAAACCTCTCTGGGTGGAGATTCCCGCCAGTCTTCGGCGATGGTCCTTCCGTTGATCGAGATGATCAAGCCATCGTCAACCTTGCCGCCAAAGCCGTAGGTTCCGCTTTCCGGCACCTGAATGACGCCCAGCCAATGGAGCACGAAATGCGCCTCCTTTTCTCCGGGGAAGTCAGCGGTCTGGGGAAAGTCCAGGTTGCCTGCAGTAAGCGACACCTCTTTAGGCTTTATTCTGGCAAGGTCTGGAAAATAGAGAGTCAGCATGCCGCGCGTGTCGTTTTCAGCGTGGGCAATGAAGTACTCGCGGATCTTTTGGGCTCCCATGGTAGGCCGCAGCCACCCGTAATAGGCTGCCGCGCCTCCGGCGGCCAGCGCCAACACCAGGGATGCCGCCCAGATCCGGCGGCCCCATTTTTTATCCAGGCCCATAACATAGGCCGCGTTGAGGCGCAGCCGCTTACTCAGGCCGCCGCTGTGGCGGGCAATCACGCCCAATAAGGCGCCCAAGACTAGGCCGCCCAGCACAACGCCCACGGGCAGGCGCACCGGGGCCTCGCTCCAACCATTTGCCTGCAACCAGGCTATCTGGGTGGCAGCGCCCGCCAGCGCACCCAAAAGCCACCAGCCCCAATGAATGCCAAAGAACCGGCTCCCGGTTCCCCGGCTTGGCCTGGCGCGATGTGGTTTGCGGGCCGGAGGTGATGTCATGATGGCTCCCTTGCCTTGGAGTGTGCCGCCTATGCTTCACTTTATCCCAATATAGGAGTCGCCTCAAGCCATGGCCTGACAAGCGGTTGTACACCCGCCGGGACCCTGATAGTATGGCCCTCTGAGGCGTTTTGCCGCCTAGCCAGGCTGGCGTGTTGCAATTTTTTATTTGATCACGGGAGAAACTCCCAAGCTATGCGCATCGGGATAATGCTTCGCGCTTACGACCGCCCCGGCGGCATAGGCATATATTCGCGCAACATCGTACGGCACCTGCTGCGCCTGGATGAGCAAAACCATTACCTATTGCTTTACAATCATCCTGCGCACCTGGGAACCTATTCTAATTTGCCCAACGTGGAGGAGAAGGCCCTGCCGGCAGCCAATCAGATACTTTGGGATCAGGTGGTGGCGGCCCGGGCGCTTAGCCGCTGGGGTGCTGATTTGGTCTTTAACACCAAATTCTCTTTGCCGCTTATGCTGAAGGCCAAGAAGGTAATGGTGCTGCACGGCGCCACCTGGTACACCCATCCCCATATGTACCCCTGGCATGATATCGCCTATGTGCGCATGGCCATGCCACTCTATTGCCGCGCGGCCGATTTCCTGATTGCCAATTCCGAGCTGACCACAGGCGACTTCAAACGCATCCTAAAGGTGCCGGAGGATAGGATCGCCACCGTGCTTCTGGCCGCCGCCGAGCATTTCAAGCCTATTGAGGATCAGGAGGTGCTGGCCAGGGTGCGCCGGAAATACCGATTGCCCGAAAGCTTCATCCTCACCGTCACCTCATATGAGGACAAGCGCAAAAACTTCAGCGGACTCTTGCAAGCCTTTACGCTCTGCCGCGAGGAGCACCCTGATGCGCGTCTGGTGGTGGTGGGGAAAAACTGCGAGCGCTATGCCCGGGATTTCGATTTGGCCGGGCGAGGACTGGACCAAGCCGTGGTTTTTCCGGGCTGGATCGAACAGGAGGATCTGCCCGCCATCTACAACCTGGCTAAGGCCTTCGCCTTCCCCTCGATTTATGAGGAGTTCGGCATACCGGTGGTGGAGGCCATGGCCTGCGGTTGTCCGGTGGCCGGCGCCGACACCGGGGCCCTGCCGGAACTCGCCCAGGGCGCGGCGCTTTTGAGCGATCCCCAAAGGCCCGAGCTTTTAGCCCGGAGTTTAATCGACATCCTTGGTGCTCCGGATATTGCGGAACGCCTGCGCGGGCTGGGCTTGCAAAGAGCCCGGGCCTTTTCCTGGGCCGATTCGGCGCGCAAAACTCTGGAAATATTCAAAAGAGTACACCATGGAGAGGTAGCAGCATGAGAGTTGCTCTGATCGGCGCGGGGAATATCGCCACGGTGCATGGCCCCATTGTTGTCAGGCATCCGGAAGCGGAATTGGTGGGCATAGCCGATCGGGACCTGACCCGGGCCCAATCCCTGGCAGGGCGCCTGGGCGGCTGCCCGTGCTTCGACGATTTCGGGGTGATGCTGCGAGAGACCCAGCCGGAAGTGGTGCACGTCCTCACCCCGCCCGCCAGCCATGTGCGGGTGGCGGTAGAGGCTTTGGAGCACGGCTGTCATGCGCTGGTGGAAAAACCCCTGGCGCCTGATGCCGAAGCGGCGGGGGAGATAATCGCCGCGGCCAAGGCCAACGGGCGCCTGGTCTGCGTGAACCACAACATGGTTTTCGAGCACACGGTGCAGGAAGCCTTGCAGGTGTTTAAGAGCGGAGCCTTGGGCGATCTGGTTTCGGTGGAGGCGGTTTATCAGTTCGACCCCAGGCGCTATCCCGCCATATTGGAAGAGGGCGCGGAACGATCCCATTGGACCTATGGCCTCAAAGGCGGGCCCTTAGAGGACTTGATGCCCCACCCCGCTTCCTTGGTATGCGAGCTCTTGCCACGGATAGCCGAGGTCAAGGTGATCGGCGCCAACCGGGGCTGGCTGCCGAAAGGCTGGTGGGACGAGGTGCGGGTGCTGGTGGGATCAAACGGTCCCCTTGGCTCCATCAGCATTTCCCTGAGCCAGCGGCCCGATGTAATCACCTTCGCCATCAAGGGCACCGAGGGCATGGTGGAGGCCGACCTTTTCGCCGATACCGTGGTGGTGCGCCGCAAGCTGGGCCTGCCCCGGGCGGCGGTGCGCGGGCTTTCCGGTTTCCAGTCCGGAGCACAGTGCATCAAGGGCGGGGTGAATAATCTTCTTCGCTTCGGTCTGGGCCGAATGGACAAGTCCAACGGCGTGCAGCCTCTGGTCGAGCGGTTCTACCGGGCAATCCAGGGGCGGGGGGCTTTGCCGGTGACCCCGGAGGCCAGCCTCAAGGTGGTGGAGCTGATGCAGAGCATTTGGCCCCGCCCCATGAAATCAAGCGCCAGCTCCGCCGAGGTCAAGCGGCCGGCGGCCAAACCCCGTCCGGCCGAAGTCTTGGTCACTGGGGCCAGCGGTTTCATCGGCACCTATCTGGTCAAGGAACTCCTGGCCCAGGGCAAGGCGGTGCGCGCCCTGGTGCGTCCCAACAGCCCCCATTTGGGCCGGCTCAAGGAAATGGACCTGGAGATATTGCAGGGCGATCTCGCCGACCCGGCGGTTCCTTTGAAGGCGGCGGCCGGCATCCAGACCATCTATCACGCGGGTTCGCCCATGGGCGGAGGCTGGGACGAGTTCAAGAGCGCCGCCGTGGAAGCCAGCGACCGGCTCATCAAGGCCTCCTTGGCAGCTGGAGTGGAGCGCTTCGTGCAATTCTCCAGCCTAAATGTGTATGACCTCGTTTCAGCCCCCAAGGGCGCTGTGATTGACGAGGACTATCCACTGCAAAACACCAGCCGGGCTACGGGTCCCTATGCCAAGGCCAAAATCATGTGCGAGCAGATGGCGCTCAAGGCCCATGCCGAGCATGGCCTGGGAGCCAGCATCGTGAGGCCGGGCATGGTCATCGGCCCCTGGGGCAGGGTGTTTTTCCCCCACCTGGGCTACAATTTCCAGGACCGCACCTTTGTGATCATTGGCGGCGGGCGCATAGAGCTGGCCCTGACTTATGTGGAAAACATGGTGGAGGGCGTGATCCTGGCGGGCACCAGGCCCGAGGCGGTGGGTCAGGCCTACAATTTGGTGGATGACGGCGCCTTGACCGCGCGCCAGTATATTGAACTCTTCATGGAGACCAGTAAGGTTCCCGCTAAAATTATGAACATGCCCTATGCGGCGATTTATGGCATTACCATGCTTTACGAAGCGGTCTCCGGGCTGGGTTTGATCAAGCCGGGCGCCACCTCCCGCGATCAACTGCGCTGGAAACAGGCCATGGTGCGTTTTGCCAATGCCAAGGCCAAAAACGAATTGGGCTGGCGGCCCCGGGTCTCCCTGGAGGACGGCCTGCAAAAGACCTTCCGTTGGTATGCTGATACTTATTGCAAGTAAGAGCGTCGGGCCGGGCTGCCTCCTGATGTCTGGAACGGGTTAGGCCATGCACCCCAGGCTGACTAAACTTCTGGCTTGGCTGGTGCTTCTGGCTGGCTTGGCGGGTGCATATTGGCTTGGCCAATATATGGCGGACCAGTCCCAAGAGGAAGCCCGCGACGTTGCCAGGCGGCAGGTTCAGGCCGCCCAGCAAGGCTGGCTCAGGTGGGTTTATGACAATCCGTTTTTGGTCGGCGAACCCCGGGTTTCCCTGCGGCCGACTCCCAACTATCACCAGGAGTGGACTCCCAAAAAAAAGCAGCGGCCTTATCCTTTTGCCTGGCGCTGGCTGGCTTCGTTGGAGGCTCCGGTCGACGGCGAGTATATTTTCGACGTTCTGGCGGCCGACGGCGTGCGCTTGGTGCTGGATGGCAAGGTGGCCATTGACCGCTGGGTGGGCAACGTCCCGCGCCATGAACTTGTCCTGCTGCGGCTTTCGGCGGGGACCCACCTGATAGACTTGCAGAACGTGCAGATGCCGTGGCGTCTCAATCTAACCATGGCCTGGATA
>CAZDRW010000064.1:0-11290 GCA_964507555.1 uncultured Desulfarculaceae bacterium | reverse complement strand
GCCAAAATGCGCTCAATGGCTTTACTGTCTTTTTCCTTGGCCGCCTCGGCGGATTCATAGTGGGTCATATCTGTGCTGGCCACCATAAGCACCGGCTCACCGGTCGCTCTAATGGCCTTGGCCAGGCCCTGCCCCACTTCCAGGCAATCGTTATATCCCAAATGCCCAAGGCACAATGGCAGGAGCAGAAAATCGCGGCGCAACACCTGCAGAAAGGGAATCTGCACCTCCAAAGAGTGTTCAAACTGATGCGCCAGCGAATCCTCCTGCACCATGGCACAGTTCTGCTCCAACAAGGCGCCCAATTCCCCATCCAACTCCACCTGGCCCAAAGGCGTTAACCATTGGCCCTGGCTCATTACCGCCGCTTCAGCCCCCATCCCTCTATGGTTGGGCCCCAGCACCACCACCCGGCGCGGTATCTCCACTCCGCCCAAGACTTGACCAGCCACCCTGCCGGAGTACACATAGCCGGCATGAGGGCTCACCGCAACCAAAGCTTTCTTGGGTTGCGGGTGGCCTTTTAGGTAGCCGTCTATCATGTAGCGCAGGGATGAAGGGTCGCCGGGATAAAATTGATCGGCCACCGCCGGACGACGCAACATGCCATCCTCCCACACTGAGTAACTCTTCAATATGTAATCAGCTTATCAAGTGGTTAACTACACGCATTTCTTGTCGAGCCACTATCTACAGGATACAATGAATGCTCGTTAAAGGGAGGGAAAAGCCATGCACCAAGTTTTTTTGGTGGTCGACATGCTTAACGACTTTGTGCGGCCGGACGGCGCCCTTTTTGTGCCCGGCGCGGAAGACATCATCCCCAACATACAGCGCGAACTGGCGAATGCCCGCAAGGCGGGTAACACCATCATTTACGTTTGCGATGCCCACGACCCCGACGATCTCGAGTTCCAGCGCTTTCCGGCCCATGCCTTGGCTGGCGATTACGGCGCTGCGATAGTCTCTGAGCTGACCCCGCAGGTCGGGGAAACCGTACTTAAAAAAAAACGTCTCAACGCTTTTTTCAATACGCAGTTGGATGATATCATCCGCCGAGCCGCGCCGGACAAAGCGACCGTGGTGGGAGTGGTCACCCATATTTGCGTAATGGAAGCGGTGGCCGGACTGTGTGATCGCGACATCCCGGCCCGCATTCCCAAAGACTGCGTGGCGGATTTCGATAAAGAGCTGGAAACCAGCGCCTTCAAACGCATGACCACGGTGTTCGGCGCTGAAATAGTCTAAAGGCCCTAGAGGCCTTTTACCGATAAGTACGCTCACCATCATAACTGTAGCCCACCCGCCCGGAGGTAGTCAATGCGGCCGCTCATTACTGCCATCACCTCCACTTGCCGGCTGACGCTGGCCATTGGGCGCGGTGGTTCTTGGCGGCCTTGTGGTCTCCACCCTGTTCACCCTTTTCTTGGTTCCTCCGCTGCTCAGCTTGGTGCTTGACGCCAGGCAAAAGCTCGGCCAACACTTTGGCTGGGAATTCAAGCCTTAGGATCTTTGCCGAAAACCAGCGGGATGGTATGCTAATTCATAATGAATCCAATCTATAGTGCAGCCCCGATTGGCCGACTTGAACACTTTCTCCCAAAGGAGACGACCATGACTCAGCCCAGCGTCAAGCTATATGCGCTCACCACTTGCAGCCACTGTAAAAACACCAAGAAGCTTTTGGACGAAAACAATATCCAATACGAATGCCTGGAAGTGGACCTTACCCAGGGCGATGAACGCGAGGCGGCAATCGAGCAAGTAAAGAAATACAATCCCAGCTGCACCTTCCCGACCCTGCTGGTGGGCGAAAAAGTGATCGTGGGTTACCGCGAAAACGAGATCAAGGAGGCGCTAGGCCTATGACCCCCCAGGAACTCCAGGAAATGCTGAAAAAGACCCAGGAGCCCAAGGGCTTCTTTTTCAACAAAGATCAGGAGTTGGTCACAGGACTCATGGAAGGTTTGCTGGCCAACAAGGAGCGTTACGGCTACATGTGCTGTCCTTGCCGCCTTTCCGCCCAGGACCGTGAAAAAGATAAGGACATAATCTGCCCCTGCATTTACCGGGAACCGGATGTCAAGGAATACGGTTCCTGCTATTGCCAGCTTTATGTCTCCAAGCAGTGGAACCAGGGCCAAATTCCCCATGAATACGTGCCGGAACGCAGGCCGCCGGAGAAGATGTTCGGCTGAGGGCCTTACACAACCAAGTTAGTTGTGTGAAAAAATTGGCACTGGCCCGCCGCAGCGTTTTTCTGCCAGGGCATGTTTTCCGCATTCCTGTTCTCTAATGTTCCCCCGATATCCCGCCTCGAGTTTAAAAGTCAGGGCCGCGATATCTCACATATCGGGCCCTTTTTTTCCGAGCCTCCGCCAAAACCAAGTGGCATAATTATAAATAATGCGTCAGTTGCTGCGTCCATTAGTTGCGGATGATGAAGCGGCGCCGACCGCTTCACCGCAAGGCCAGATCAATACCCTGGCCCGCAAATAGTATCTGAGGCGAATCCCTGAGGTGTCTAGCCTGCCAAAGGAACAAATCGCATGGGTCCCGAGACTTCTACTTTCAATCAATACATAGACCAAGTTAGCCAGGTAGGGGACAAGTTCGGCCCGTTGATCGTGAAGGCTGTGGTACTCCTGGTGATAGTCCTCTTCATTACCAAGTTGCTGGGCCGCTTTTTCACGTTAATCCTGGTCAAATTGGGCATGCCTGAGCGCAAGGCGTTGATGGCGGTTTCAGTCTTGCACATTCTGGTTTTGCTAATCGGCGCTCTTATTGTTTTAAATGTGCTCGGCTTCCCGGGCATTCTGCTGTTTAGAGTCATAGTCGTGATCGTGATGGTCGGTCTGGCGGCGCTCATAATCCTTAAGCCCTTTATCCCCCAGTTGCCCTTCAAAACCGGCGATACGGTGAAAATCGGCACCACGGTAGGCCAGGTGGAGAAAATCTCCTTCATGCACACCATGATCAGGACCTTCGACGCCAAGATCGTGTTCATCCCAAACCACAAGATACTAAACGATCAACTGGTCAACTTCGCCATCAAACCCAACCGGCGCGTGGATATTGACTTTTACATCCCTTACGAAGAGGACGTGGAGCGCATCAAAAAAGTAGTGGGCGAAGTGCTGGCAGCGGACGAGCGCGTGCTGCCCAAACCGGCCGCAAAGGTGGTCATCTCAAAGTTCACGCCGGATTACAGGCACATGCAGGCGCGTTTTTGGGTAGAGCGAAAAAAGGCCATTATTGCGCGCTGGGCGCTGAACGAAAAAATAGACGCTAGGTTTAGCAAAGAGGGCATCAAGATGGCCGCGCCTAGGATGGAAATAATCCAAAAGCGCTGACAAAACGGGCAAGGCGACCGCCTGCCAGGCGCGGGCCAAGGGCAGGCCGCGGATCACCTATCGCCCCACAAACGTCACCCCCGCCGGGTCTGGTTGCAGTCAACCCTGCCCGGGGGGACGACGTCAGGCCGAAGGCTGTAAAAGAGCCGTTTTTATATCAAGTCTCGATCGAGCAGCGAGTAAAATCGATTTTAGCCTTGCATCCTGCGCAGTAGTGCTCCTTGTCGAATTCGTCGGAGAATATCTCCTTTTCCTTCCCGCAGTTGGGGCACTTGCAGAGAAAAGCCTTAAGTTCCTTGTTAGCCTCGAATCCGGGACAATGACGCGGTGTGCTCAATTTAGGCTCCTTTGGCTGATCGTGGCTCCTGTCCCCAAAACCCTTTTGTTAGGATGGGGCGACTAGTTAATATTTAAATGATGCCGACCAAATTTGCGCCAGTCAACATCTTCGTGGGGGCACCTATTGCATATTGGCCATCTTTGCGGTAGTTAAAATCCCTACGAAGAACGCAGTTGACATCCCGCCCCTTGATTTTGGAGGAATAAATGGCTGTCGTCGCGCCATTCAAAGCCGTGCGCTACAACCCAGATAAAATCACCGACATGCGCAAAGTGGTGGCGCCGCCCTACGACGTCATTTCACCGGAGGAGCAGGAAAGATTTTATCAAACCGAGCCGCACAACATAATCCGCATCGAGCTGAACAAGGACCGTGACAGCGACACCGCCAAGGATAACCGCTACACCCGGGCCGCTGATCACCTGGAGCACTGGCTGCAAGAGGGCGTTCTGCAGTGCGACCCCCGCCCGGCCTTCTATTACAGCGAAACCGAGTATAAGGACATTGAAGGCAACAGCAATACCAGGCGCGGATTTTTCACCCTGGTAAAGGTGGTGGATTTTTCCGAACGCGTGGTCCTGCCCCACGAAAAGACCTTCACCGGCCACAAGGAAGACCGCCTTAAGCTCACCAAGGCCACCGGCGCTAACATCTCTCCCATTTTCGCCCTCTATCCGGACGACGCCAACGAGGTGCAACAGGTTCTGCAAGGCGCCATGAACCCAGTGCCGTTGAATGATTTCGTGGACCCCATGGCCCTTCGTCAGAGGCTCTACAGCTTAGATGACCCCGCAGCCCGACAGAAGGTCATCGAGTTAATGGCCGACAAGGTGCTCTTCATCGCCGACGGCCATCACCGCTATGAAACGGCCATCAACTACCGCAACTATATGCGCGAAAAGCATCCCGACGCCGGACCCGAAGCGCCCTGGGAATATGTGATGGTCTACCTATGTTCCATGAGCGATCCTGGTTTGTCCATTTTCCCCTGCCACCGGGTGCTGCCCAAGCTGGACCTTTTTGAAGCCCGCGATTTCCTAATGCACGCCAAAAAGCATTTCGATTACCTGGAAATCCCCATCGAGGGCGACATGGGCCACGCCAAGAAACGCTTTCACGAGGCCCTGCAAGAGGCCGGCAGAAAAGGCCGCAGCTTCGGCTTGGCTTCCACCGAGGCCAGCGCTTTCTATGTTTTCACGCTGAAAAACGACCCTGGCGATTCATCTTGGCAGGATTTGGAAGGCCCCTTGCGCGATCTGGACGTGGAAATGCTCACCAACGTGGTGCTGGAGCACATCCTGGGCCTGGACAACAACTGGCGGGACCAGACTCACACCATCAGCTACGTTTGCGACGACAGCCAAGTCATAGACGACGTGCGCACCGGCAAGTCCAAGGTGGGATTCTTGCTGAATCCTACCCGCATTGAACAGGTGCAATCCGTGGCCGAGGCCGGACTGACCATGCCGCGAAAAACCACCTATTTCTATCCTAAGGTGCTCACCGGCTTGACCATCAATCTGGTCAACCCCAGCCGGGTCATGCCTTTGTTAAAATGCTGAGGTATGGGCATGGCCGAGGCTAAAGGCGGTAGGGGCGAAGAGTTCAAAGATGATCTGACCACGGACGACGCCCTAGGCCGCCTTTGCTTTCGCCAGCCTAAGGATGGGTACCGCTTTTCCATCGACAGCGTGCTGCTGGCCGGCTTTGCCCCCCCTAGACCAGGCCCTGTGGTTGATCTTGGCGCCGGCTGCGGAGTGCTTTCGGTTCTCCTGCATGGCCGAGGTCTAGCGGGTCCCTACTTCTGCGTGGAAATCGACCCGTTGGCCGCCAAGTGCTGCAGGCACAATCTCACCCAAGCCGGCGCCGAAGGCGAAGTACTTTGCCAGGACGTGGCTGAACCGCACCCTCGGTTATCGTCCGGCACTTTCAGCCTGGTTGTCAGCAACCCGCCCTTTACCAAGGCTGGCCACGGCCGGGTTTCGCCACAGCCAAGCCGGGCTCGGGCCCGGCAGGAACTGGCCATGGACGCAGCCCTGCTTTGGCGGCGCGCGGCCCAGTTGCTCGCCCGCGGCGGCCTCATGGCCCTGTGCTGGCCACCGGCCAGGCTGGTGGAAGCGCTGTGCGGTCTGGAAGCGGCCGGCCTCAATCCCAAACGGCTGCGCATGGTGCATGGCCGGGAGGGCAGACCGGCCCGCCTGGCGCTCCTGGAGGCTGTGAAGCAAAACGGAGCGCAACTAAGCGTGGAGCCGCCGCTATTGGTATATGAAAAAGGCCAAGCCTACACCGCCGAAGTGCAAGCACTTTACGATTCCCTGGCATAACAACGAGGATGTGGCCTGAGTCCTCTACTCGGCCTGAAGCTGAGCCTTAATGGCCCCCATCAAGGCGGCGCGCAGTTCCGGATCGCGCACGCCCTCAACCTGGCGTTCCACAGTCGCTTCGTCTTCCGGTGACAACTGACGCGGCTCCGGTTGTGGTTCTAATGGTGGCGGCGTTGGCGCGTTGACCAATCGCAGGGAGGCCACCGCAAAACCTTGGCGGCGCAGGGACTCGGCCAGGCGGGGAGCCCGTAGGCTGACTTCCTGACGCCAAGCCGACCCGGCCACGGCCACCACTAGAACCCCTTCCCCGGCGCAGTCCGCATCTTTAGGCCCGGGCTCCAAACAAACCGGGCGCGCGCGCTGGGCCACGGCATCGCCGACCAGTTCCTGCCATGATCTTAAAAGTCCGGGCGGCGGCAAGCGGACGGCCAGGCCCCGCGGCAAAGCCAGCGGCAACACCGCCCCCAGTGTCAGGGGAGCTTGTTCTTTTCTCCGCGGGCTCATAGCTCCTTCTCCGCCTTCCGCCTCATGCAATCCCTCATTTGCCGCTGCCTGATCACCTTACAGCAATTTAGTCCTTTTAAACATGATCCCAAAATCAGCACAATTGAGGCATGCTCGCAAATCAGACGACTCAGCACAAACTCAAAACCTCCAGCGACGGCACACTCAAGTCAAGGTGCGCAAACCTTCCGCCGCCTAAGGTGAGCCGGTCCAAAATTATTGGCGGCTCCTGTAGCCTGAGGCCGGCCTTGAGCCTGGCCGGCAAATCAATATTCCACCAGCTTGTCCGTCTTATCGTGCACCACGCCTGAGACCTCCCAACAAGGGTGCGTTCGGGTGCCATGGCAGTATTCTAGCATGCCCCCGCCTGGGCCAGAGGCACGCCGACTTGTGTTTTTACGGTTTTAGGGTAAACATGGCTCATGAGCGCAATAACCTCCAAAACAGACCTCCGCGATCTTTCCGCGCAGGAAGTGCAGGATCTTTTGGTGGGATTGGGCGAAAAACCCTTCCGCGCCCGCCAGGTCTTGAACTGGCTCTATAAGCAAGGCGCCGGCAGCATAGACGACATGACAGACCTGTCCAAGGCACTGCGCGCGCGTTTGGCGGAAACCGCCTCTTTGCGTCATATGCAACCCGCCGACCTGGAAACCTCCCAAGACGGCACCCGCAAGATGCTGTTCAGCCTAGCCGACGGCGCTCAAGTAGAAAGCGTCCTGATCCCGGAGGACGACCACCACACCCTGTGCGTGTCGTCTCAAGCCGGCTGCCGCCAGGGCTGCCGCTTCTGCCGCACCGCCGCCCTGGGCTTCCAGCGCAACCTGACCCCCGCGGAAATCACCGGCCAAGTGCTGACCGCCCGTGCCATGAGCCATGAAGCACGCCCCTTGACCAATCTGGTTTTTATGGGCATGGGCGAACCCTTGGACAATCTGGACAACCTCTGCGTCGCTTTGGAGCACATCCTGGGCGATCATGGCTTGCAGATGAGCCAACGCCGGGTAACGGTTTCCACCGTAGGCTTGGTCGACCGCCTGGCTGAATTGGGCCGCCGCACTCCGGCCGCCCTGGCGGTCAGCCTAAACGCGCCCGATGATGAATTACGCTCCAGACTGATGCCGATCAACCGGCGCTTTCCGCTGGCCCTTTTGAAGGAGGCCCTCCTGGCCTATCCCTTGAAACCAACCCGGCGCATCACTCTGGAGTACGTCTTGCTGGCCGGCGTGAACGACCAGCCCGAACACGCCAGGGAATTGGCTAGATGGCTGCACGGGCTCAAGTGCAAGGTCAACCTGATCGCATTCAATGCCCATTCCGAAGCGGAATTCCAGCGGCCGGATGATGCGACCATAGAACGGTTCCAAAAGATCCTTTTGGATAAGCATATAACCGCCCTCTTACGAGCTTCGCGTGGCAGCGACATTTCAGCCGCCTGCGGACAATTGGCGGCCAAGCCTATCTAACCCCGCCGCCATCAGAAATTCGTTGAATTGGGACATGCCCGTGTCATCGTGATGTTGCGCAAATTGTGACACCTGGGTTAAATTTGATGGATCACTTGACAATTCCCCTACCGACCGCTAGATAAAAGTCCTTTGTTATCCAAGTCGATATGTGGAGATCAGATGATTAAATTGGACTTCAAAAAAACCGGGGGGCTAATCCCCGCCATCGCCCAGGACGCCGCCAGCGGTGACGTGCTCATGATGGCCTATATCAATGAAGAATCCTGGCTGAAAACCCTTGAGACCGGCGAAGTGCATTATTGGTCCCGCTCGCGCCAGGAACTCTGGCACAAGGGGGGGACCAGCGGCCATGTGCAAAAGGTAAAAGCCATTTACGTGGATTGCGACGACGACACCGTGCTGTTCAAGGTGGAGCAACTGGGCGGCGCCGCCTGTCACACCGGTATGCGTTCTTGTTTTTACCGCCGCGTGCAAGACGGCGCCTTGGTCACCGAAGGAGAGCCGGTGTTTGACCCCAAAAAAGTATACGGCAAGTAATCTGCTAAAGAGGGCCAAGGCCCTTTAGTAATCTGGAAGGTGTTTGACCATGCAAGAGCAACTTAAGCTGGGCATTCCCAAGGGCAGCTTGCAGGATGCCACGGTGCGGCTGTTCTCCCGCGCCGGCTGGAAGATAAATGTCAATGGCCGCTCCTATTTTCCCGAGATCGACGATGCGGGCATCGACTGCTCCATCTGCCGCGCCCAGGAGATGAGCCGTTACGTTGAAAGCGGCACCTTGGACGCCGGCATTACCGGCCGCGACTGGATTCTGGAGAACGAGTCAGAGGTGGAATACGTGGAGGAGTTGGTCTATTCAAAGGTTTCCTCCCGCCCGGCCCGCTGGGTGCTGGCCGTGGCCAACGACTCGGGCATCGAAAAAGTTGAGGACCTGGCCGGAAAGCGCATCGCCACCGAAATGGTCAACTTCACCAAACGCTATTTCGAGGAGCAAGGCGTACCGGTGACTGTGCATTTCTCCTGGGGCGCCACTGAAGCCAAGGTGGTGAACGGCTTGGCCGACGCCATAGTGGAGGTCACCGAGACCGGCTCCACCATCAAGGCACACGGCCTCAAGATAATCAAGGAACTGATGCAATCCACCACCCAGCTGATCGCCAACAAAAAGGCTTGGCAAGACCCGGCCAAGCGCAAAAAGATCGAGCAAATTGCGCTTCTGCTTAAGGGTGCGCTGAGGGCCGAAAGGCTGGTGGCATTGAAAATGAACGTGCCCAAGATAAGAGTTCACGAGGTAGTGGAGTGCTTGCCCAGCCTCAACGCTCCCACCGTGGCCAATCTCTACAACTCGGATTGGTTCAGCGTGGAGACCGTGGTGGAAGAAAGCACCGTGCGCGATCTTATTCCTGAACTCATGGAAAAAGGCGCTGAAGGCATCATCGAGTACTCTCTGAACAAAGTTATCTAGGCTAATAAGCTGGCCATAAAAAAACGAGGCGCCCATGAAGGCGCCTCGTATTTTAACCTCACCAGGTCCTGGAATTTTTAAATCCAGCGGCAGCCGACCTCCCACCAGATTCTGCCTAACCGAGAAAGTGAGCTCCGTTTGGCAAAAAAAGCCGCCCCCGGCCGGCAAGCACAGCGGTCTTGGGGGGGGATGACCGCTACGCCGCCGGCCCAGGGGCGGCTAAGGGGGGCGCTTAGTAAGCTTGCTCCGTAGTATCAACCGGCATCGCCAGCCGCCGCAACGCACACCATCTCCAAGCCAATGGCAGGTAAAGCCTCATTTACCAAGCCATCACTCACTTCCAGTTTGCGATCGGCATAGGCCGCGCAATCGGGGCTGTGAGTCACCATGATGACGGTCATGCCTTCCTCGCCCAGCTGAGAAATGAGCTCCATCATTTCCCGGCTGTTCTTGGCATCCAGGTTGCCTGTCGGTTCGTCGGCCAACAGGATCGTAGGCCTATTTACCAAGGCCCTGGCCACGGCAGCGCGCTCCTGCTCGCCGCCGGATACCTGGTTGGGCAGACGTTTGAGTTTGTCGCCCAAACCAACCCGTTCTAAAGCCAGCCGGGCCAGGTCCCTTTTCTCCGCTCCGCTGATTTTCTTGGTGACCAAGGGCAGCATTACGTTCTCGGCCAATGTTAGATACGGCACCAGATGGAAGCTTTGAAAAACAAAGCCCAGATATTCCCGGCGGAAATCGGCCCGTTGGTCCGAGCTAAGCGAGTATATATCTATCCCATCCACCAAATAGCTGCCAGTGCTGGGATGGTTCAATCCACCCAGAACCGAGAGCAGGGTGGATTTGCCCGAGCCAGAGGGCCCCATTAGCGCCAAGAATTCGCCTTGCTCCACCAGAAAGCCAACGCCGCGCATAGCATACACTGCAGCTTCGCCTTGGCCGTATGTCTTGCTCACATCTATGATCTCAAGAAATGCCATTAGGTTGCTCCGCTCTTATATGGTCCGCAAGGCGTCATGTGGATCCATGCGCGCCGCTGACAAGGCAGGATAGAAGCTGGCACCCACGCCGCCTAGCAATGCCAGGGCGATGCCCGCCAAGCCGACCAGGGGATCCCATATCAAATGCGAATTTGAACCTTGGCTGAACCAGGGCAGGGCCAATTCACCCGCGCCCATACCCACCAGCCAACCCAGCAAGCCGGCGGCCAGAGAGATCAGCATGGCCTCCCACAGAACCACCCGCATGATGTGGCTTCGGCGGAATCCGATGGCCCGGAATATGCCAATCTCGGCGGTGCGCTCTTTAACATTGCCCATCATGGTCACCAGCACCACCAGGCTTCCCACCAACGCCACCAGGCCGGAAACGCCCAGCGCGAAACTTCTAAAATGGCCCAAGGTTTCCATGCGTCCCTTTACCACTGCTTGGATGGCCATGACCTTGGCCCCGGGAAGCATCTGGCTGATTTGGACCACCATGGCGTCCACCGGGCAGTCCTTGCAAAGCGCGGCTACTTCCACCATGGAGACCAGGCCTGGTTTATTCAAAATCTCCTGCGCCGTTGGCAGCGTGGAAAAGATCAAGCTGTCATCCTGCGAGCCGGTGGGGGCCAGCACCCCGCTTACCGTTAGCGTACGGCCCTTGATCAATAACTCCCCGCCCCTTGCCGCGCTTAATATCCGCGCGGCTTCTGAGCCCAGGATCACTTGTCCCGACTTGGGCTGGGAGCCTTCCAGCTTCCACCATGGTTTCAGAAAACGGGCAGCCTCAAAATCAACCCCCGCCAATAGCGCCCGGTGACCTTGCACCTCCACCGCGCCCAAAACCACCGGCCCTAC
>CAZDRW010000063.1:6537-11342 GCA_964507555.1 uncultured Desulfarculaceae bacterium | reverse complement strand
TGTCAACCAAATGTAAGTCCGGGTCACATTGACAAAACGGCCCCCCATGTCTATATCTTTACAGTATTAGCACGCATAGCAAGGGCAGCCGGCCAACCGAAAGACCGGCCGCCCCTCAAAGATGCAAACAAGGAGAAGCATGCAATGGGAGAAAACGTCCTCGCCGTGACCGATGAGACCTTTGACGCCGAGGTTCTAAAAAGCGATTTACCAGCTTTGGTGGACTTTTGGGCTTCGTGGTGTGGTCCCTGCCGGGCTATCGGGCCGGTGGTGGAGGAATTGGCCGAGGAGTATGCCGGCAAGGTAAAGGTTGCCAAATTAAACGTGGACGAAAGCCCCAAGACCCCGGGCCAGTACGGCATCCGCGCCATTCCCACTTTGATCATGTTCAAGAATGGGGAAGTGGTGGACCAGATTACCGGTGCGGTATCGAAAAGTCATATTGAGTCGGCGCTCCAGAAAATTGTCTAGGTTAACCTAGTTGCGCCCCAGGGAGTAGCCGATGGAGGCACGTGAGCTCGTGATAGTGGGCGGCGGTCCTGCAGGGATGACTGCGGGCCTGTATGCCGCCCGGGCCCGATTGGATGTGGTCATGATAGAGCGCCTGAGTCCCGGGGGACAGATGCTGACCACTGACATGGTGGAGAACTGGCCGGGCGACCTGGAGCCGGTAAACGGCTTCGAACTGGCCGAACGCATGCGCAAGCACGCCCTTAAGTTCGGCCTTGAGATCACCGGCAACGAGGTGGGCGGCATCTCCGTGGACGGGGGCCACAAGGTGGTACACACACCCAAGGGCGACATCCGCTGCAAAGCCTTGATCCTCTGCCCAGGGGCCAGCCCGCGCAAATTGGGGGTGCCCGGCGAGACGGAGTTGACCGGCAAGGGCGTTTCCTACTGCGGGACTTGCGACGGGCCTTTTTTCCGGGACCAGGTAGTGGCATGCATCGGCGGCGGAGACACCGCGGCCGAGGAGGCCCTGTTTCTCACCAAGTTCGCCCCAAAAGTGTATCTGGTTCATCGCCGCGATCAGTTGCGCGCCACCGCCATTCTGGCCGAACGGATCATGCAAAACGACAAGATAGAAGTGCTTTGGTCGCAAGTGCCGCTGGCCTTTTTAGGCAAAAACGGTGTAGAGTCAGTACGACTTAGAAAACTCAAAGACAACACGGAATACGACCTGGCGGTGCAGGGCGCGTTCGTGTTCGTGGGCACCTTGCCCAATACCCTGTTTTTAAATGGGGTGGTGGAGATGGACCAACAAGGTTTCATCATCGCCGATAAGAACCAGGAGACTTCGGTGCCTGGCGTGTTCGCTGCTGGCGATTGCTGCTCTAAATTGCTGCGGCAAATCGTCACTGCCGCGGGAGAAGGCGCAACCGCCGCCTTTGCCGCTCAACGTTATTTGGAAGATTAAATATGAAAAAAAGCCTTACATGGCTGCCGGTGATCCTAGCCCTCTTGGCTTTGAATTTCAGCGCTGGTTGCGGACTATTCGGGGGGGGCGGCACTCCGGACAGTCAGGCCTTCGATACTCCCGCCCAGGTTCTGGCCAACGACGCGGAATTGCAATATAAAGACGGCAAATACGAGGAGGCGGCCGAGTTGTATCAACAACTCAAAGACCGATTCCCCTATAGCCGGTATGCGCTCTTGGCCGACCTTAGGGTGGGGGACGCCTACTTCAAGTCCAAACGCTATGAAGAAGCTGTCTTGGCCTATGATGACTTTATCCGTTTGCATCCCAAGAATGACGCCGTGCCCTATGCGGTCTACCAAATGGGTATGGTCTATCACGAGCAGATGCTGATCCCCGCCCGTGACCCCAGCAACGCCAAGAAAGCGTCCGAGACCTTCCAGCGGCTCTTGCGTCAGCATCCCAACAACGAGTGGTCGGTCAAGGCAAGGCCCCGGCTGCAAGAAGCCCTGGAGCGCATGGCGGCCCACGATATGTTCGTTGGCAAGTTTTATCTGAAGACTTCGCGCTACCGCGCGGCTATCGGACGTTTCAAGCGGGTGCTCACCGACTATCCCGACGTGGGACTCTACGGCGAGGCACTCAAACTCATAAATAAGAGCGAGCAAGAGCTGGCCGAACTGCCGCCCGAGGAGAGGAGCCGCGAGGTTGACCGCCGCGACCTGGACCGCGCTCTCCCCTATACAGACACCGGTACGCCCGATGTGCTTAACGATCCGGCGGTCAACCCTCCCATAGGTGGGGTCGGCGCAGGCATTTAAAATTATATATAGACGTGTTTTGCCAAGGGCGTCTCCCAGCGGGGGGGCGCCCTTTTAGCTCGGGGCACAGCTTGAGTCTGCTTCAGGCAGGCAGATGGGTGGTGGTAACCTCGGCCAGGAGTTTTGCGCCGCAAGTGACCCGGGTGCGAATAACCGAGACGCGGCGGCCATGTCTTACAAAGCGGGCCTCGGCAATGATCTCGCCTGCGCTTACATTGCCCAAGAATGACGAGGTGAGATTAATGGCCAAGGGGAAGCCCTTTTCCCCGGTACTGGCATAAGTTTTACCCAAGGCCAGCACCGATGCGGTCACGTCCGCCAACCAGACCAGAGCGCCTGCCTGTACCACGCCGAAGGCGTTGCGCAGGCCATCCTTGACCGGCATGCGGCTTTTAGCGTGTTCAGCGCTTAACTCCTCTATAAAAAATTCCAGCTGGCCCTGTTTGCGCGCCGGCAAGTCCATTTGGCTCCCCCGGTCCAAAGCGGCTGATCAGCCTTTGGCTTGTTCCAGAATAAGCTCCGGCACCTTGGCCAAGGCTTCGCTTAGGCCGTCCGGGTTTTGCCCGCCGGCCTGGGCCATATCTGGCCTGCCGCCGCCACCACCACCCACCATGGGGGCCAGAACCTTGACCAGATTGCCCGCGTGAAAGCGTTTGGTGAGATCCTTGGTCACTAAAGCCAGCAGCATGGCCTTGCCTTCCACCGCGGCACCCAAAACCGCCACACCGGAGCCCAAGCGGTCGCGCAGGTTGTCCGCCGCCTCGCGCAGCGCCTTGGGAGTGTCGGCTTCCACTTGAGTCGCCACCACCTTGATCCCGGCGATTTCCTGGGCTTGGGATAACAGATCCTGGCCGCCGCCGCCGCTGGCCAGTTTGACCTTGAGGGCCTCGATCTCGTTTTTGGCCTGCCTGAGTTGGGCCAGGAGATTGGCGGCCTTGGTGCTGGCCTCGGAGCGGGGTGCCTTGAGCGCGGCGGCGGTCCTCATGAATTCCTCCTCAACCGCTTGCACGGCCTCCACCGCGCCGCCGCCGGTGAGCGCCTCCACCCGGCGCACGCCAGCAGCGACCGATGACTCGCTCACCAGCTTGAAAAGGCCGATGTCGCCGGTGCGCCCGCAGTGGGTGCCGCCGCAAAGTTCCTTGCTGACGCCCGGTATCTGCACCAGGCGCACCATGTCGCCGTAGCGCTCTTCGAATAGAGCCATGGCCCCGGTGGCCATGGCTTCTTGCAAATCCATGACTTCGGTTTCTAGCTCGATGTTGGCCCTGATGCTGTCGTTGACCCGGCGCTCGATCTCACTCATCTGTTCGGGCGTGAGCGCTTCGAAGTGGCTGAAGTCAAAGCGCAGGCGCTGCGGCGACACCATGGAGCCGGCCTGCTTGACATGCTCGCCCAAGACGCCGCGCAGCGCGGCATGCAAGAGATGGGTGGCGGTGTGATTGGCCGCCGTGGCGGTCCGGGCCCTATGGTCCACCAGGAGCTCTATGGCATCGCCTTGGTTGATGGTGCCTTCGGTGACCTTGATTTGGTGCACGATCATTTCGCCGCCCGGCTTGGCGGTGTCATGCACATTGGCCCGGCCCTTGGGACCGATGATCTCGCCGTTATCGCCCACCTGGCCTCCGGCCGCGCCATAGAAAGGTGTCTTGGGAGCCACCAACTCCGCCTCTTGGCCCTGGCCCACCGCATCCACCGCTTCGCCTTCCACCAAAAGCACGGCGGCCTCGCTCTTGGCGCTCATCCCTTCGTAGCCCACAAAGGCGGTCTTGAAGCCTTGGGCCTTTAAAGCACTCAAGGCTTGGGGCAGCGCCTCCTCGCCCGAGCCTTTCCAGGACGCCCGGCTGCGGGTACGCTGACCTTCCATGGCCCGCTCAAACCCGGCCTCGTCCAGCGCCAACCCCTCTTCCTCGCAGATGGTTTGAGTCAGATCCAGGGGGAAGCCGAAGGTGTCGTAAAGCTTGAAGGCCACCTCGCCGGAGATGGTGCTTTGGCCTTTGGCCTTGGTGGCTTCCATGGCGTCGGTTAAGAGTTTAAGGCCGGTGTCCAAGGTTTCGCCGAAGCGCTCCTCCTCGGTGAGGATGACCTTATCAACGAAGGCCCGGGAGTCTTTGAGCTGCGGGTAGACGTGGGACATCTCGTCCATGACCGTTTGAGCCACCAGATGCAGGAAGGGCTGTTCAATGCCGAGCTTGCGGCCGTGGCGGGCGCCGCGGCGCAGGATGCGGCGCAGCACATAGCCCCGGCCTTCGTTCTTTGGCATTATTCCGTCGGCCACTAAAAAGGTGCAGGCGCGAGCGTGATCGGCGATCACCCGCAGGCTGATGTCGCTTTCAAGGTCTTGGCCATAGGGACACCCCGCCAGTTCCCCGGCCCGGGCCAGAATGGGGGCGAAAAGGTCGCTTTCATAATTGCTGAGCTTGCCCTGCACCACCGCCGAGATGCGCTCCAGTCCCATGCCGGTGTCGATACTGGGTTTGGGCAGCGGCGTCATCTGGCCGCTGGCATCGCGGTTGAACTGCATGAACACCAGGTTCCAAAGCTCCAGATAGCGGTCGCAGTCGCAGCCC
>CAZDRW010000063.1:0-6527 GCA_964507555.1 uncultured Desulfarculaceae bacterium | reverse complement strand
CGCGCATTCCGCCCGCCCGCAGCCCACCTCCGGACCCTGGTCGATGTGGATCTCGGAGCAGGGACCGCAGGGACCGGTGTCGCCCATGGACCAGAAGTTCTCGTCATCGCCCAGGCGCACGATGCGCTCCGGGCGCACGCCTACCTCGCTTTGCCAAAGGGTTTCGGCCTCGTCGTCGCTCTCATGCACGCTGACCCAGAGCTTAGCCGGGTCCAAGCCGTAGCCTTCGGTCAAGAGCTGCCAGCCGAAGCGCACCGCGTCTTTTTTGAAATAGTCGCCGAAGCTGAAGTTGCCCAGCATTTCGAAGAAGGTGTGATGGCGGGGCGTGCGCCCCACGTTTTCCAGATCGTTGTGCTTGCCCGAGGCGCGGAAGCACTTTTGGCAGGTGGCGGCGCGGGTGTACTCGCGCTTTTCCTGGCCCACAAAAACCTGCTTGAATTGCACCATGCCCGCGTTGGTGAATAGCAGGCTGGGATCGTCTTTGGGCACCAGAGAGGAACTGGCGACCTGGGTGTGGCCCTGGGACTTGAAATAGTCCAGGAACTTCTGCCGAATCTCATTGCCGGTGAGGGCCATGGGATGTCCTTTATGCTGCCGGGCCAAAGGGGCCCGGGGAGTTGGCGGTCTTCGCTGGCGATGGACTTAAGCCTGGAGCGCCCTTTTTGGCGAAGACTCCTTGATTATCCTCGATTATCCTCATGCCGCGCCCATCAGCGGGCTTTTACCGGGATGCTATTCCTCGGGCTCGGCGATCACTTCATCGGTGGCGTTGGCCGGCCCCAGACCATGCTTGGCCCTTAGGCGGTCCTCCACCTCGCCGGCGATCTCGGGATGGTCCTTGAGGTAATTGGAGGCGTTGTCGCGGCCCTGGCCCAAACGCTCCTCGCCATAGGAATACCAAGCGCCGCTCTTGGCCACGATGTCGGCCGCCACGCCCATGTCGATGAGCTCGCCCGTGCGGTTGATGCCCGTGCCAAAGAGGATGTCGAACTCGGCCATGCGAAACGGCGGGGCGACCTTGTTTTTGACCACCTTCACCCTGGTGCGGTTGCCAACTTCTTCCTCGCCGGTTTTCAGCTTGCCGATGCGGCGGATGTCCATGCGCAAGGAAGCGTAGAATTTAAGGGCGTTGCCGCCGGTGGTGGTTTCAGGGCTGCCGAACATTACGCCTATCTTCATGCGTATCTGGTTGATGAAGACCACGGCGGTGCGGCTTTTGGAGATGACGCTGGTGAGTTTGCGCATGGCCTGGCTCATGAGCCGGGCCTGCAGCCCCACATGGCTATCGCCCATCTCGCCTTCCAACTCGGCCCGGGGCACCAGGGCGGCCACCGAGTCCACCACCAGGATATCCACCGCGCCGGAGCGCACCAGGATTTCGGCGATGTCCAAGGCCTGCTCGCCGGTGTCGGGCTGGCTCACCAAAAGGTCGTCCACGTTTACGCCCAGTTTGCGCGCATAGGCCACATCAAGGGCGTGTTCCGCGTCCACGAAAGCCGCCACACCGCCCAGTTTCTGCGCCTCGGCTATGCAATGCAGGGTCAGGGTGGTTTTGCCCGAGGATTCGGGTCCGTATATCTCGGTGACTCTTCCCCGTGGCACTCCGCCCACGCCGGTGGCCAGGTCCAGGCCCAGGGAGCCGGTGCTGATGGCGGGCACGGCAATGGTTTCATCGGAGCCCAGACGCATGATGGCGCCTTTGCCGAAGTTGCGCTCTATCTGCTTAAGAGCCGAATCCAAGGCACGATCGCGCGCTCCGGCTTGGTCCTTTTCCGCCATGGCAACCTCCTTGATAAAGCTATTCCAACGTGAACTCAGCCAGGGGCTCGTATAGGGGCCCGGCCGGCGTGAGCGTGCTTTTCATCAAAACCACCTTGTCGGCCCGGAAGGCCGGGCCTTGATATTCTTGCAGCGCCGCGATGGCCCGCGCCAGAGGGACGGTCGAGGCTCCTGGCTGTCCCCCCCGCTTGTGCCCCCTGCGCAAGCGCCCCAAGGTGAGATGCGCCTGGAAAGAGCGCCGCTCCGGCGGGAAGCCCAAATACTCCATTTTGGCTTCAATGGCCCCGGCCAAGTACTTCAGTCCGCCCACCTGGCCAGCCAGGCCCAGCCAGACCACCTGGGGCTTTTTGCCGCCCGGAAAGGCTCCGCAGCCCTTTAGGCCCAAATCCAGGCCGGCTTTGCCTGCGCAGGCCTCCGCCAGGGCGTTGGCTATTTCGGGCGCTCGGCTGTCCGGGGTTTCGCCCAGAAACTTAAGGGTGAGGTGCATGGCCTCCAGCTTGACCCACTTTACATCCGCACCCGAGCTTTTCAACTCGCGGGCCACCTCTCCGGCCGCCTGGCGCGCTTCCGGAGGCAGCTCAAGCGCTACGAATAGGCGCATGCTCCTCCAAATAGCGGCGCAAAAGATCCAGGGCGGTCTCGGCCGATTGCGTCTTCACCTGGGCCCGGTTGCCCACAAAACGGCGGTGATGGCTTTCGGTATGGTCGCCGTGGGCCAAGCCGAAGAAAACGGTGCCCACCGGCTTGTCCTCGCTGCCGCCGCCCGGCCCGGCGATGCCGGTCACCGAGAGCCCTATGTCCGTGTGCGCCCGCTGGCGTGCGCCTTGGGCCATCTCCCGGGCGGTTTCATGGCTCACCGCACCAAAGGCCTCCAGGGTCTGACGGCTAACACCTAAGAGCTCTTCCTTGGCCAGGTTGGAATATACCACCACTCCCCGCTCAAAATAGTCCGAGGAGCCGGCTACGCTGGTGACGCGGTGGCCGATCAACCCGCCGGTGCAGCTTTCGGCCAAGGCCAACCTAAGACCATGCTGGTTGAGCAGACGGCCCACTCTTTCTTCCAACAACTCGCCATTTGTTGATATCACAAAACCGGCCAAACGGCTTTGAATTTCTATGCTCAACTGATCGGCAGTCGTGTTGGCCTCGGCCGCGCTGGCACGCCGCACGGTCACCGTGACTTGCACTTCCGGGAAAACCGGGTAATAGCCCAAGCGCACCCCCGGCTGGCTGTCCCGGTCGGCCAATCCTTTTAGACGTGCACCCACCTCTGATTCCGGAATGCCGAACAGCCGCACTTCCCGGCTGACCACGGCCTGACCGTCATTGGCCAAACGCTGCAGCAACTCGGGCACCACTTTTTCATCGGTGAGCTTGCGCATTTCGCGGGGCACGCCGGGCAGAAAAAACACCGGTTGGCCCTCCGGCCCGGTGAGGCGGAAACCGGCGCAGGTGGCGCACAGCACTTCGGCGCCTTGGGGTAGCTGGGCCATGCGCAACACTTCTTGGGACGGCTCACGGCCGCGTTCGGCCAAAAAGGCGCGCAGGTTTTTGACCATGCGCTTGCTTTCGGCCAGGGGCAGTTCAAAAACCTCGGCCGCCATGCGGGCGGTTATGTCATCGTCCGTGGTGCCCAGCCCGCCGGAAACCAAGACAAAATCCGCCCGGCTAAGAGAGCGGCTCAAGGAATCCTTGATGGCGGCCGGATCGTCGCCCACAAGCAGAATCGCCCCTATTTCAATGCCCAGGGGCCAGAGACGGCTCACGGCATAGCGGGAGTTGGTGTCGGCTACCCGGCCGCTCATCAGCTCGTCGCCGATGCAAATAATTTCGCCGCGCATGATTATTACCTGAGGCCTCCCCTGGCCGGGGTGATGTCCGCGTTTATGATTAAAACTAGACGCTTGAAGCTAGCAGCCTCATAGGGCTTTGTCAACCTTGACCCGCGCCAGCGCTCCCAATCATTGACCGGCGGCCAAGCATGCGCTAGGTATTATGACAATCGGCGCGGGCGGCAGTGTCACCCGCTTCTAAGTTTCGAGCGGAGTTGTATCATGCGCTGGTGCGATCTCACCTGCCCCCAGGCCAGTTTCCCCCAAGACGAGGCAGTGGACGGAGCCGGATCCTGTCGCACCTTCGTGGCGCTTTATTGCCGGGAACTGGGCCGCCTGGTGGCCAAGAACGCGCCTTGCGCCCTGGAAGCCACCGCTGAGGAGCCTCCATCGCAGAGCCCAAAAAAATAGCAGGGAGATGCGGATCGCGGAAAGGGTCCTAGTCTTCTTCCTCGCCGCCGCTTTCGGGATACTCCTGGTCTGGTTCAGGTTTGGGACCAACCTTGAAGAAGTCCACGCCTTCTTGTTGCAGGACCTTTTCTTCTTCAGGCGAGGATACGCCGCGAATGTTGCGGGTCTTGGAAACCCCGTAATGCATCTTAAGGGCTTCGGTGGCGAACTTGGCGCCCACGTCCTCGAAGTTTTCCACGAGATAGCGCTTCACCGCTTCGCCCATGAGCCGAGCGGCGTCATCGGCATTGGGCGAGTAGCCTTCGTTGGGACGGTTGGCTGTGCCGCTGCGTTTGGCAATGGCAAAACCTGCAGGGACTTGGCACACGTATTCGTCTCCGCAGACCGGGCAGGAGATCAGCTTCTTTTTAATCTGTTTTTCCAGGTCCTTGTGGCTGTCAAACCAGCCTTCAAATCTATGGCCCTGGTTGCATTGCAAGTCGAAAACCAGCATGGGGCCTCCATACCTAACTTATATCATACCCATTAATTTGAAGCTAGCTTGCCTGGAGCCTCGGGCGCTGGTGGGGTAGAATACCCGGCATGAGTGAAATCCTGCAAAATACTGCCCGAGCTTTCAAAGAAGCGCTGGCAGACCGTTATCCAAAGCTGTTGGATAATTCCCGGGCCCGCAGCGCGGCGGTGCTGATGCCGCTTTGGGAGGACCAGGGCCAGGCGCAAGTGGTTTTCACCAAGCGCACCGAGAGTCTGCCGACCCACGCCGGGCAGATATCCTTTCCCGGCGGTGCCAGCGATCCGGACGACCCGGACTTGGCTTTCACCGCCCTCAGGGAGACCTGCGAGGAAATCGGGGTCTGCCTGGACTCGGCCCGGGTGGTGGCCCAACTGGACCAGGTGGTCACGGTGACCAACTTCTTGGTCACCCCGTTTGTGGGGGTGTTGGAGCCGGGGGTGGAGTTTCAGCCCAACCCGGAGGAAGTCGAGCGTTTGTTGGTGGTGCCTTTGGCCAAGATATTGGATCGAAAGGCATACCAGCCGACTCAAGTAAACTGGCAGGGCATGATATTCCACCAGGATGCGCTGAGGCATAACGGCGACGTGATCTGGGGCGCCACGGCGCGCATCCTTTTGAACCTGCTGGATAGGCTGGGGGATTCCGCCGGCGACATTGTGGCGGCCGGTCTTGGCGCCAGCCCAAAAAGGTATGGACAGCAATAATCCCCTAGTGTAGATATATCAGCTTGTCGGGACGTGGCGCAGCATGGTAGCGCACATGCTTCGGGAGCATGGGGCCGCTGGTTCAAATCCAGTCGTCCCGACCACGCACACAAGGCCATGGGCCACAGTATAAAAGGGGTTAGGCCAATTGCCTGACCCCTTTCCTTCTTTAGGCGTCAGCCCCAGGCAAGCGAAAAAGGCGTTTGGCTTGCATCCGGCAGCCGTCTTTGCCAAAATTTATCGGGGATTTATCAGGGGAGCTATGGGGCTTGGGTCCACAACGCCTGTTCGCAAAGGTTCACACCACCACGTCCAGGTGCAGGCCCTTGCCGCTTATCTGGGCCGCGGCTTGGGACATGCGGCCAACTCCTGGGTATCCTGGGCCATGACCTGCGCGGCCACGGCCATGGCCTGCTGGATTTGGGCGCCGCCCGCCGGGGATACGCTATTCATGATGGTCTCCCGCAAAAAGCCGTATTTATCCCTATCTATTCCTATCGGCAGCGCATTAGGGTTTCTTGACTAAAAAATGGCAAGGCGCTAGTACGCGGCTCTTTGCAAGGCCAGCCCCGACCAGCCCTCGGCCTGGCGGCTGTATTCAAGTCGAAAGCCCAGGTTAGTCAAATAGGCGGTAAGGCCGTCTTGGGCCTCCTGGCGGAAGCCGCTGGCCACCAGCCAGCCGCCCGGCGTCAGGCGGGTGGCGAGGTGCTCTGCGGCAACCCGCAGGATAGGCTCCGGCAGATTGGCCGCCGCCAAGGCGAAAGGCCCGGCCAGGGCGGCGTGGGTGGCCAGCGCGAAAGAGACCAGCGGAGCGGCCAAAGGGTTGAGCCGCCGATTGCGGGCCAGCGCCCGCCCGGCGGCGGGGTCCGGGTCCACGGCCATCACCCGGCGTCCGGTAATGAGCGCCAGGGCCAGGGATAGCACTCCGGTGCCGCTGCCCACGTCGGCCAGCCAAGCGTCCGCTGGCAGCTCCTCAGGGTAAAGCTGGCAGATGAGGCTCAGGTTGAGACGGGTGCTGGCATGGTCGCCGCCGCCAAAAGCGGTGAGCGCGTCGATGACCAGAGTGTCGGGTCCGGCCGCGCATCCCATCCAGGCTGGGGCCAGATACAGCCCCTGGCCCACTGGCTCGGGGCTGGGTTGGCGCCAGATGGTCAAGGGGTCCGCGGCCTGGGTAAGGCGTGAGCGCAAGCAAAGCCCGGGCTCGCCGGCTTGCAACCGGGCGATGGCCGCGCGGGCGGCCTCGCTGGCCAGCCACAAGGACCAAACCTCGCGCTCCATGAGCATGAC
>CAZDRW010000062.1:0-11362 GCA_964507555.1 uncultured Desulfarculaceae bacterium | reverse complement strand
CCCATGGCGCCCATCACCTCGATGAGCTGGGAATGGAAGGCGCCCACCAGGTTTTTGATGCGTATGGTGCCCCAGGCATCCTCCACCGAATCCATGCTCACCGGACAATCGAAATCTTCGGTACAGTTGCGGCAGAGCCGGCACTCCAAGGCGATCAGGAGGACCAAATCCAGGCCCACCCCGTCCGCCCCGCAGAGGATCGCCTTGGCCACGTGTTCGGCCAGGGCGATGCCGCCGGAAACCAAGAGGCTGACCTGCTCCCTAAGGGCGTGATCCACCAAAACCTGATGAACCTCGCGCAGGAGCTGGCTGAGGAAAACCTCGCTGCGCCCGCCAAAGCCCCGGCCGTGATCGTCGGCTTGCAGGTGGATTACTCCCGCGCCGCGCTCCGCCAGATCCAGGGTCCTCTCCGCGGCGTGCTCGTCCAGGGGCAAGCGAACCGAGACGATGATGCCGGGTTTAAGCGCCTGTATGCGCTCCAGCTTGGCCATGACCCCGGACGACCAGGGCAACTCGACCAACGGGCTGCGCTCCAGAAGCGCCGGATCGGACGGCACATCTTTTAGTTTTATGATCAGACGGTCCTGCAGGTCGTTAAGGCTTTCCCGCGCCTCGTCCTCGGTGGCCACGGCCAGGGTGCCCATACCTCCGGCGGCCAGGGCCATGGCCCGGCGCGCCCCCTTGCCCATCTTGCCGAAGGAAGGGATATCGAACACCATGGGTATGGGTAAGGCCAGGACCGGCGGCAGTTCCTCGGTGATCTGGCCCTCGGCATCGATGTCGAGGCGGGAAGGCCGGCGCCCCAGATCGATTTGGGTGCTGATGTACTCGCGGCCGTGGATGCCGTCCCGGGTGGGACGGACGATCTCGGACATGTCGGTCCACATCTGATCGAAGCCGGGGCCGGTGAAGGTGCCCCGGTAGCCCGCGCCCGACACCGGTATCTTGCCGGTGGCGGCCTGCTTCCACAAGCTATTTATGATATCCGGCCGCCAGTAGTCGTCGCCCAATAGGTCGAAGGCCGGATTCTTGGCCCGGCTCAGGATACCCTTCTTGCACTCCTGCACGCAGCGCATGCAGCTAAGGCACATGCTGTCGGTGGTATCCAACACCTGTCCGGCGTTGAAAGCGCGCTTGCGGTATACCTCGTAGATGCAGGCGTCCCTTTTTACGCACTTCAGGCAGCCCAGGCAACCCTCGGTCTCAAACGACGCCAATTTGGGCACCGGCTCAAAGCGAGGCGCCAGCGGCGCTACCGTTACATGAAATTTCTTGGCCATTTTCTAACCTGCCATTTCAACAAGGCTAAAGCGCCCTGGCTTCTAAACCTCCGGACGGGTGGCCAAGCCCGCCGCCGCAATGATTTCAGGCAGCAGATGCTCGGCTTCGATGGCTTGCAAGTGCACGCCCTTGATACCCGGAATCTCGCGCACCTGTTGGATCAACTCCACCGCGATCTTGATCCCCTCGGCCTTGGCGTCGGCGGCGTTTTTCATCCTGGCGATAGTCTCCTCCGGAACCTCCACCCCAGGCACGGAGCGGTTCATGTAGCTCAACATGCCGGCCGAGCGGGGAACGATGACCCCGGCCAATATGGCGGCGCGCTCGGTGAGCCCCATGTCCAGGGCCTCTTTAACCTGGCTGGCGAAGGCCTTGGTGTCGTACACCGCCTGGGTCTGGATGAAGTCCGCGCCCGCCTCGATCTTTTGGGCCAAGCGCAGCACCCGGTAGTCCTTGGGCGGCCCCAAAGGCGTCCAGGCCGCGCCGATGAAAAAGGGCGTCGGCATGGTGATGGGATCGCCGCCCTGCTGTACCGCCTCGTCGCGCTGGCCTTTGTTGGTGCTTAGGTGATTGATGGAGTCGATGTCGAATACGTTCTTGGCCCCGGGATGCCCCTTGAGCTTGCCGTGGGCCGAAGCCTGCTGATGGTCGCCGGAAATGGCCAGCACGTTTTTGAGCCCCAAGGCCGAAGCGCCCAGCAGATCGGACTGCATGGCGATGCGGTTGCGGTCACGGCAGGTCATCTGCATCACCGGTTCCAGGCCTTCCTCCAAAAGGAGCTTGGCTCCGGCGATGGAAGACATGCGCACCACCGCGGTCTGGTTATCGGTAACGTTGTAGCCGTCGGCCAGCCCTTTCAGAATGGCCGCCTTGGCGCGCATCGCCTCGGCATCCGGACCCTGGGGAGGGCCGATCTCCACGGTGAGGGCGAACTCGCCGGCCGCCAGCACCATTTCCAACTTGGTTCCCGCTTTCATGGTCATGGCCGCAAATCCTCCCTCAACATCCGCTTGGGCCCGCCGTGGCGGGAGTTGGACCAGTCCTTGGCCCGGCGCACGACCGCCAGGCGCTGCAACTGCCCCTTGGCCTTGGCCCGCTCCACGATGAGATTCCAAATGCAATCCGTGTCCTCGTTGATCTCGCACTTGCCGTTCCTGCGGGTGCCGCCGCAGGGCCCGTTCAGCAGGCTCTTGGCGCAGCGCGCCACCGGGCACAGTCCGAAGGTTTCGCCCAGCATGCAATCGCCGCAGGCGGCGCAGCGGGCGGTCCACAGGCCGGGCTCTTCCCGGATGCACAGCGAAGTCGTGTTGACTCCGGGATGGAAATCCACCTCTGGGAAGGTAGCCGCCACCAATTGCATGCCTATGCCGCAGGCCAAGCTCATGATCGCGTCCACCTCTCCGACGCTATCGACAATCTCGGCCAGGAATTCGGGCTCGCACTGACGCTCCGGAGTGCGGGTGACTATCTCAATATCCTGGCCCTCCTTTTTAAGAGCCATCTTCAAAAGCGGGGCCAAGGTCTCCACCTCGCGCTCCCCCCCGGCGGCGCACTCGGCCACGCAGGTGGCGCAGCCGATCAAGAGCACCTTGCTATGCCCCTTCAGCGAGGCCACCAGCTCGGGCATTGGTTTCCATTCGGCGGTGATCATTGACGGCTCTCTCCTTTCAGGGGATTGGGGCCCAGATCCTTGATCCGGGCGGCATGGCCGGCGGCCAGCTCCATAAGGGCCTCGACGCTCAAATCATGCCCGCGCTCCAAGCACAATCGCGCGGCGCCCATGCCAACCTGGTCCAACAGGCCGCGGGCATAGGCGATACGTTTTTCGGCGCGCGCGTTGCCGACCAGGAAGCGGCAGGTTCCTTCCGGACAGGCCACCACCAGGACGCCGTCAGGCCCGGTTTCCAATAGTCTCAGCCAGTGGCGCGGCTCCATTTTGCTGCTGCAAGGCATGACCACAAAACGCGCGCTGAATTTCCGGCCGGGCCTTAGGCCCTCAAAGGGCTTGGCGTCCGGGGCCAGAGACTGGCGGCAGTAGAGCAGTATTAACTCCGGTTCAAAGGCTGATCCTTTTTGCCCAGCTGTCATGGCGTTCCTTTCCGCCTTGAGCCCCAGAGGACGGACGGCGCGAGGAAAAAATCGTGTGCCATGGCTCACGATTTTTTTCAATCGAGAGCCGGATCATTTGATGACGGCAGAGGCAGACCAGGGCGCGCATCTCAACTTGGGAAACTGCCCCGGAAGCATGAGGATGACCCCTGGGATGACGAGGCAGGGCCCGTGCCGTCCAGCAAAGCGGCAATAATTGCCTTTATCCCACGAGGATGAAGGCCTGTCAAGTAAAGTTATTTCAGGATGGTACGATTCTGATTTTGTCTATATATTAGATGGTTATAATTATTTTTAATTATTTGGCGCTACTTATTAGTGGCGTTGCTGGCACAATATAATGATTACTAAGCGGCAGTATTGCCGCTTAGTACCGACTTTTTACGCATGGCATTCGCCAGTCCGCAGTTGCGGCCTGGCACCGGAGTGTACTTATGCGCAGACCTCTTTTAGGAGGTTCCTTTTTTAGGAGGTTCCTCGAAAGTCACCGGTTGGTATGGTTTTTTAGGGGCGGAAGAACGGCAGCGTGATCGCTAAATCGGCAAGGCGCGCCCTATGAGCTTCCGGTCCACGCTGGCCGCCATGCGCCGGCCCGCCGCGATGGCCCGCACCACCAGCCAAGCGCCGGTCTGCACGTCGCCTGCGGCAAAGATGCCGGGTACGCTGGTTTCCAGGTCAGCTCCGGCCTGCACGTTACCCCTTTGATCATAGGCCACGCCCAGGCTGTCCAAGAGCCCGTTGTGTTCCGGCTGGGTGAAGCCCATAGCCAGAAGCACCAAGTCGACGTCCATGGTGAACTCGCTGCCCTTCACCTGGCTCATTTGGCTGCGGCCGCTTTCATCCGGCTCGCTCCAACGCACCTCATGGCCCTTGAGCCCCATAAGCCTGCCGTCTGCGCCGATGAACTCGCTGGTACCCACGCACCAGCGGCGCTCGCCGCCCTCCAGATGGGCCGGGGTGGTGCGCAGCATGTGGGGCCAGGTGGGCCAGGGGGTGGTCTCGGCCCTGGTCTCGGGCGGCCGCGGCAGAATCTCGAACTGGTGCACGCTCACCGCGCCCTGCCTGAGCGCGGTGCCCAGGCAGTCGGCTCCGGTGTCGCCGCCGCCGATGATGACCACCTTCTTATCGCGGGCATGGATGGCGGGTCCCGCGACGGGCTTACCCGCCACCCGGCGGTTCTGCTGAACCAGGTAGTCCATGGCCAAATGCACGCCGCCCAACTCGCGGCCTGGGATTTTTAGGTCGCGAGGCTCCCGCGCACCCACGCAGAGGCAAACCGCGTCAAAGCGCTTGAGCAGGTAGGCGGCGCTCAAATCCCGGCCCGCGTCGACGCTGAGCTCGAACTTGACGCCTTCTTCCTCCAATTGGCCCAGCCTGCGGTCCAGCACCCATTTCTCCAGCTTGAAGTCGGGGATGCCGTAGCGCAGGATGCCGCCCAAAGCGTCGTCGCGCTCAAAGAGCCATACCGCGTGCCCCGCCCGCCTTAGCTGCTGGGCCGCGGCCATGCCGGCTGGGCCCGAGCCGATGACCGCGACCTTCTTGCCGGTTTCCCGGCTGGGCTTGAGGGATTTGATCCAGCCTTCGGCCCAGCCCCGCTCCACGATGGCCAACTCGGTCTGGCGGATGGTGACGGGGTCGTCGCCCACTCCCAGGGTGCAGGCCGCCTCGCAGGGCGAGGGGCATATCCTGCCCGTGATCTCCGGGAAGTTATTGGTGTAGTGCAAACGGTCGCAGGCCTCTTGCCAGCGGCCCTGGTAGACCAGATCGTTCCATTCGGGAATCAGGTTGCCCAGGGGGCAGCCGTAGCCATGGCAGAACGGCACCCCGCAGTCCATGCAGCGCGAAGCCTGGTCCCTTAGGCCTTCTTCCGTGAGGCTGATATGAAAATCCCGGAAATGGCTAAGCCGCTCTTTCACCTTTTCCAGCGAGGCGCTGCGGCGGGGGACATTCAAAAACGCGTCTACCTTGCCCATCTCATGCTTCCTAATATGACTGGCCGTTGGCGGCGCAAAAGGGCCGCCCGGCGTGATTAACATGTAATTTAAGCCTGGCGGACCTGCTCGGCGTCGGTGCGCCGGGCCTCCAGGTCCTCCTGGGCCATCTTGCCCAGGGCGCGGCGGTATTCCATGGGCATGACCTTGACCATGAGCGATACGGTCTCTTCCCATTTCTCCAGCATGCCGCGCGCGCGGGCGCTATTTGTGTAGTGCACATGGTTTTCCATGAGCCGCCGCAGGGTGTTCAAATCCTCGGGGTCGGAAAGCGCCTCGATATCCACCATGTCCAGGTTGCAGCGCAGGTCAAAGTCCTGGTGGGGATCAAAGACATAGGCGATGCCGCCGCTCATGCCGGCGGCGAAATTGACCCCGGTGCGGCCCAAAACCACCACCGCCCCGCCGGTCATGTACTCGCAGCAATGATCGCCGGTGCCTTCCACCACGGCCACGGCGCCGGAGTTGCGGATGGCGAAGCGTTCCCCGGCCAGGCCCGAGAAATAGGCCTCGCCGCTGGTGGCGCCGTAGAGCGCCACGTTACCGATCACCACATTCTGGGCCGGATCAAAGGAAACTCCCTCAGGCGGACGCACCACGATTTTGGCGCCGGAAAGGCCCTTGCCCACATAATCGTTGCTGTCGCCATCCAGCAGCATGGTGAGCCCCTTGGCGCCGAAGGCGCCGAAGCTTTGGCCGGCCGAGCCCTGGAATTCCAGCACAATGGTGTCGTCGGGCAGCCCGTCTTGGCCATGGCGCATGGCGATCTCGCCGGAGAGCATGGCGCCCACCGTGCGGTTTATGTTGCGCAGCTTAAGGCTCAGCTTGACCGGCTTCTTCTCTTGCAAAGCCGGCCGGCACTTTTCAATCAGCTCTTTATCCAAAACTCCGTCCAAGCCGTGCTCCTGCTTGAGCGAGCAGTGCACCGCCTCGCCCCGGGTGGGCTGGGCTTTCATAAGGATGCGGCTGAAATCAAGTTTGCCGGCCTTGGGGTGATCAATGTCGTCGCGCATTGCTAGCATGTCGGCCCGGCCCACCATCTCCTCAATCGTGCGGAAGCCGAGTTGGCTCATGATCTCTCTAAGCTCCTCGGCCACGAAGAAGAAATAGTTGATAAGGTGCTCGGGCCGGCCCTGGAAGCGCTTGCGGCAGCGCGGGTCCTGGGTGGCCACCCCGGCCGGACAGGTGTTGGTGTGGCACTTGCGCAGCATCACGCAGCCCAGGGTGACCAGGGCCGCGGTGCCGAAGCCGAACTCCTCGGCTCCCAACAGCGCCGCCACCGCCACATCGCGTCCCGTGCGCATCTGGCCGTCGGTCTGCACCTTTATGCGGGTGCGCAGGTCGTTGGCCACCAGCACCTGATGGGTCTCGCTGAGCCCTAATTCCCAAGGGATGCCCGCGTGCTTGATGCTCGATAGCGGGCTGGCCCCGGTGCCGCCGTCGCCGCCGGAGATCAGGACCGCGTCGGCGTGTCCCTTACTCACCCCGGCCGCCACGGTGCCCACCCCCACCTCGCTCACCAGTTTGACGTTGATGCGGGCTTTGGGGTTGACGTTCTTGAGGTCGAAGATGAGCTGGGCCAAATCCTCTATGGAGTAGATGTCGTGGTGGGGCGGCGGCGAAATCAGACTCACCCCGGGGGTGCTGTAGCGCACCCGGGCTATCTCCTCGTTAACCTTATGGCCGGGCAACTGGCCGCCCTCGCCGGGCTTGGCGCCTTGGGCCACCTTGATCTGCAACTCGCTGGCGTTTACCAAATACTCGGTGGTGACCCCGAAGCGGCCCGAAGCCACCTGCTTGGTCTGGCTAACCAGGCTCTCCCCATTGGGAAGTGGCTGGTAGCGCGTGCTGTCCTCGCCGCCCTCGCCGCTATTGGAGCGGCTGCCCAAACGGTTCATGGCTATGGCCATGGTTTGATGGGCCTCGGGGCTAATGGAGCCAAAGCTCATGGCGCCGGTGACGAAGCGCTTGACGATTTTCTCGGCCGGCTCGACTTCATCCAGGGGAACCGGGTTGTCGGACTTCTTGAACTCCAAGAGACTGCGGATGGTGCAGTGCCTGCGCTCCTGCTCGTTGATGAGCTTGGCGAATGTCTGGTAGTGATCCTGCCGTCCGCTGCGCACGCCCTGCTGCAGGCTGGTGATGGCCTGCGGGCTCCACATATGACGCTCGCCGCGCAAGCGATAGGCATACTTGCCGCCGCTCTCCAAGAGTTGCGGACCTATTTCTCTTGAGCTGTAGGCCTTGGATTGACGGGTAAGCGCGTCACGGGCGATGTCGCCGGCATCAACCCCGCCGATGCGCGAGGGGGTGGGGCTGAAAAAGGCTTCCGCGAAATCCTGGTCCAGGCCCAGGGCCTCGAAAATCTGGGCCCCGCGGTAGGAACGCAGGGTGCTGATGCCCATCTTGGAGAAGATCTTCAAGAGCCCCTTTTCAATGGCGTGGATGTAGTTCTCCAGGGCCTTGGCCAGGGGCAGGCCTTGGGGCAGGCTGCCTTCCTCCTTGAAAGCGGCGATGCTTTCGAACGCTAAATAGGGGTTGATGGCGGTGGCGCCGTAGCCCAACAAAAGGGCGAAATGCATCACCTCGCGGGGCTCGCCCGATTCCACCAGGCAAGAAACGCTGGTCCTGAGGCCCTGCCGCACCAGATGATGGTTGACCGCGGCAGCTCCCAAAAGCGAGGGAATCGGCACCCGGTTGGCTCCGGCTTGGCGGTCGCTCAAGATGATTACGGTGCATTCATCGCGTACTGCCTCTTCAGCCTCCGCGCAAAGCCGCTCCAAGGCCGGCAGCATGCCGTCAGCCCCTTCGGAGGCTTCCCAAGTCATGTCCAAGGTGGCGTTCTTGAACTCGTCCACCCCGGCGTCCCTGATGTAATGCAGGTCCTCGTTGCTTAGGATGGGGGTGTTCAGCTTGAGCATGCGGGCGTGTTCCGGCTTCTCGTCCAGAAGGTTGCCCTGCCTGCCCAGGTAGGTGGTGAGGCTCATGACCAGCTCTTCGCGGATGGGGTCGATGGCCGGGTTGGTCACCTGGGCGAAGAGCTGCTTGAAATAGTCGAACAAGGGACGGGGCTCGTCGCTGAGGACGGCCAAGGGCGTGTCGTCGCCCATGGAGCCCACCGGCTCCTTGCCATCCTGGCACATGGGCCTGATCAGCACCTCCACGTCCTCCCGGCTGTAGCCGAAGCAGCGCTGGCGGCCGATCAGGCTGTCGCGCTCCACCTGCACCGGGCCCGCCCCGCTGAAGAGCCCCCTTAGGAGCACCCGGTTGGCCGCCACCCAGCGCCGGTAGGGCTTGCGGCGGCAGAAGAATCCCTTGGCCTCCTCGTCCGACAAGAGGCGCTGTTGCGCGGTGTCGGCCACCAGCAAGCGGCCCGGGCTCAGGCGGCCCTTTTTGGCCACCTCAGCGGCCGGGATATCCAGGACGCCCACCTCCGAGGCCAGCACCATGAGGCCGTCCTTGGTGACCACGTAGCGCGCGGGCCTAAGACCGTTGCGGTCTAAAGTGGCCGCCACCTGCACGCCGTCGGTGGCCACCAGCGCGGCCGGCCCATCCCAGGGCTCCATGAACATGGCGTGGTACTCGTAGAAGGCCCTGCGGTCGTTGCCCATGTAATACTTGTCGCCCCAGGCCTCGGGCACCATCATCATGAGGGCATGCGGCAGGCTGCGCCCGCCCAGGACCAAGAGCTCCAGCATGTTGTCGAAGCAAGCCGAGTCGGAGCCGCCCTCGACGATCACCGGCAGGATCTCCTTTAAGTCATCGCCGAAAAGCGGAGAGGCCAAGGTGGCATAGCGGGCGCGCATGTTGTTGATGTTGCCCCGGAGCGTGTTGATCTCCCCGTTGTGGCCCAAGAGGCGGAAGGGCTGGGCCAGGGGCCAGGAGGGGAAGGTGTTGGTGCTGTAGCGCTGATGCACCACGCACAAGGCGCTCTTCAGGGCGGGGCTGGCCAAATCGGGATAAAAGCTCACCAGCTGGGGGGCCAGCATCAGGCCCTTGTAGTTCAGGGTGCGGCTGGAGAGGCTGGCGATGTGGAACTGCTCCATGCCTTGGGTGGTGCTGGCGGCGACGTGCTTTTCCACCCGCCGGCGGATCACGTAAAGCCTGCGCTCGAAATCCAGGCCGGATAGGCCGGGGCTCTCCAGAAACACCTGCATGATCACCGGGCAGTTGGAGCGGGCCATCCAGCCCAGGGCCTCCATATCCACCGGCACCGGACGCCAACCCAGCACCGGGCAGGAGCGGGCCGCGGCCTCTTCCTCCAGGATGTTCATGCACTCGCGCTGGGCAAAGCGCTCGGTGGGCAGAAAAACCATGCCCACGGCGTATAAGTCGGATTCGGGCAGTTCGAAATCAAGGCCCGCGGCTTCGCGGAAAAACTCGTCCGGCACCTGGAATAAGAGCCCGGCGCCGTCGCCGGTCTCGGGATCGCAGCCCGCGGCGCCGCGGTGGGTGAGATTGATCAGCACCTCCACGCCCTGTTCTACGATGGCGTGGGTTTTAGCGCCGCTCAGGTTGCAGACGAAACCCACTCCGCAGGCGTCGTGCTCTTGGGCGGGATGATAAAGGCCTTGGGAAGCCGGCAGCCCCCACCTTTTGTATTGGTTGTTATCTCTCATCTATGGACTCACATATCCGATAAAGGCTTGCCGCTGATTTTGCCGTCGCGCCATGGGAGGCGGCGGCCTTGGGCAGCGTTACTTACTCACGATTAATTGCCAAAAATTCTAAGATACCCTTTGCGCGGCCGTTTCCATGGGACGGCCCCAGGTGTCCCAGGCGCCCAGGATCTCCTTTTGCCGCTCCTCCCCAGGAAACCACTGCTTCAAAATCCCGGGCGTCACTTCAATGTGAAACTGAAAGCCATAGGCGTTCTTATAGCCGAACGCTTGATGGGGGCAAGGCTCGCCGGTGGCTAAGAGCCGGCCGCCCTCAGGCACCTGGAACATGTCGCCGTGCCACTGCAGGACCGGCACCGTGGGCGCCACCCCGGCCAAGAGGGGATCGGCCGCGGCCGCCGGGGTGAGCTTGGCCTGATACCAGCCGATTTCTTCACCGGGCGAGCGAACCACTTTGGCCCCCAACGCCTTGGCCAAAAGCTGCGCGCCCAAACAAACCCCCATCACCGGAAGCCCCGCCTTGGCCGCCTGGGCCAGCAAGCGGTTTTCTTCCGCCAGCCAGGGGTATCGCTCTTCCTCGTAAACGTTCATGGGGCCGCCCATGCTGATAAGCGCGGCAAAGCCTGCGGATTCCCCGGGCGGCATTTCGCCTTTATGGGCATGCACGGTCTTTATGTCCGCGCCTTTTTTCAAGAGAAAGTCGCCCAAGGTACCCGGGCCTTCCTCGGGATGATGCTGCAATACTAATATCCGCATACCTAGCTCCATCCTGGCCGGTAGTGGTTGCAGATGGGAAGCCTCCGGTCCTTACCGAAGGCCTTGGGGGTGATCTTCACGCCCGGCGGGGCTTGGCGCCTTTTGTATTCGTTCAAGTCCACCAGCCGCACCACATCTTTGACCATCTCCGGCTCAAAGCCAATTTCTACGATCTCGTCCAGGACCTTGTCCTCCTCCACGTAGGCTTTGAGGAGCGGGTCCAGCACCTCATAAGGCGGCAGCGAGTCCTGATCGGTCTGATCCGGCTTCAGCTCGGCCGAGGGCGCGCGCAGGATGGTGCTGGCGGGGATAAGCTCGCGGCCCGCGCGCTGGTTCACATAATCGGCCAGGCTGTAAACCATGGTCTTGGGCACGTCCTTTATCACCGCAAACCCGCCGGCCATGTCGCCGTACAGGGTGCAATACCCCACGGCCAACTCGCTTTTGTTGCCCGTGGTCAGAACCAGCCAACCGTAGCGGTTGGAAAAAGCCATGAGTATATTGCCCCGGATGCGGGCCTGCAAGTTTTCCGCGGTCACTCCCAGATCAGCACCGCCCAGATCATGCTCGAGTTCCGTCAGATAGCCGTCCAGAATGCCTTTAATG
>CAZDRW010000061.1:0-11377 GCA_964507555.1 uncultured Desulfarculaceae bacterium | reverse complement strand
GCCGGCGGTGATCCTCTCCGGCTTCGCCACGCCCATCGCCAACATGCCCCAGATCGTGCAGACCTTGACCCTGGCCAACCCCTTGCGCTATTTCCTGGTGGTGCTGCGCCGGGTTTTCCTGGAGGGGGCGGGCGTGAATCTGTTGTGGGAGCAGTACTGGCCCATGGCGCTCATCGGCCTGGTGTGCCTGACCGCGGCCAACCTGCTGTTCCGTTCGCGCATGCAATAGGCTTTGGGCCCGCCCGCGGAAAAAGCAGGGGCCGCCGTGAGTCCGCCTAGCTGGCTTCGGTCTGGTTCTTGAGCTGAGGCTGGCCTGTGCCCTCGCGCACCGCGCGCCAGAGCCCTCCCCTGGGATCCACCTGGGAATGATAGCTGATGGCCAGCTCGATGGGCACATGCACGTTGTGGTTGCCCCACAGGGAGACCATCATGCCGGTCTTGCCGGCTAAAGCCGCGTGCACCGCGCTGTGGGCCAAAAAGCCGGTGTAGATGCGGTCGTTGGAGTTGGCCGGCATGGAGCGGATCAGGTAGGAAGGATCGATGTATTTGAGGGTGACCTCCCGGCCCTTGCCGGCGAAATACTGGTTTATGCGGTCGCGCAAGAGCACGCCGATGTCGCCCAGCTTGGGATTGCCGCTGGCGTCCACCCCGCCCGACTCTTCCCGGAAGAACTTCTGGCCCGCGCCCTCGGCCACCACCACCACGGCATGACCGCGCTTTACCAGGCGATCCTCCAGGCAGGCGAACAATCCCTGCGGCCCCTCCAGGTCGAAATCCACCTCGGGCAAAAGGCAGTAGTTGACGTCCGACAAGGCCAGGGTGGCGAACGCAGCCACGAAACCGCTGTTGCGGCCCATGAGCTTTACCAGGCCGATGCCGTGCGGCGCGCCGGTGGCCTCGTTGTGCGCCCCCAGGATGGCCTGGGCCGCGGCCTCCACCGCGGTTTGGAAGCCGAAGGTGCGCTCCACGTAGCCTATGTCGTTGTCAATGGTCTTGGGGATGGCCACCACCCCGGTCTTGAGGTTGCGCTTGCTGATCTCCTCATAGATCTCTTTGGCCGCGTGCAGGGTGCCGTCGCCGCCGATCATGAACAACACGCCGATGTTCTGGCGCTCCAGGGTGTCCACCACCTCGTCGATGGGCTGACCTCCCCGGCTCATGCCCAAAAAAGACCCTCCCCGGCCATGGACGTCCTGCACCGCGGTTGGATTCAGTTCCACCAGCTCATGGCCGAACGACGGTATGAAGCCCTGTAAGCCGAAGCGCACGCCCACGATGTTGCGCACCCCGTAGATGTAGTGCAGCTGCAGCACGATGGCCCGCACCAGGGAGTTGATGCCCGGGCACAGGCCGCCGCAGGTCACGATGGCGGCTTTAAGCTTGCTGGGGTCGAAATAGATATGCTCGCGCGGTCCGGCATGCTCGAAAAACACCTCGCCGCGCTCCCGGCCCGGCCGCAGGAATGGGTCCACGTTGATGCCCTCGCCCTCGGCCACGAAAGCGTGAAAGCTCTCATGGGCGCGGGAAAAGTCGACAATGGGGTTGGGTATCTTGGCGGGGCCCAAGTTGGCAATCTTGGTTTGCTCTTGTTGCAGACGGGGACTTTTCTCGCTCACCGGTTTTCTCTCCCCCCGGACCGCCGCGAGCGGCCTGCGGGCTTTAGAACTCCGTCACTTCCCCGCCGGCGATCTTGCGGCGCTGGCGGGTGTTTATGTCCAGGGTGGAGCCGGGCTGGATCGCCGCTTCGCGCGGATAGCCCCGGTCCTCCCAATAGCCGCCCTGCATGCGGTCGCCGAACTCGATGCGGGCCAGCCATTTGGCGCTCTTATAGCCCCAGAGATGGGGAATGAATATGCGCAAGGGCCCGCCGTAAAGGGGTTCCAGGGGCAGGTTATTCACAGAGTAGCATAAAAGCACCCGGGGATGCGCAAGGTCCGCCAGGCTGACCGTGGTTTGATAACCGCCGCCCGCGCTTATGAAGGTGGCGTGGCTGGCGGCGGGCTCCGGCTCCACCTGCCTTAGAAACTCGGCCCAGGCCGCGCCCTGCCAAAGCGCCCGCACCGAAAAACCCGATACCGAGGTCAGCCGGGTGTCGGCCGCGGTCAGGGGCCAGGACTTGATCTGGGCCAGGCTGAAGCGGGCCGCAAGGGCCATGCCGCCCACCGCAAGTTCGCAGGTGGCGGGATCAATTTCCTGCCTGCCGCCTGCGCTGAACACCGGCACTCTAAGATCGCTGAGAACCCCCATGAGCTAACTCCCTTTTTAAACTCCCTCCATTTTTTAAATCATAGCAGACCGAGGCTCGCCGCGGCAGGCCCCAGGTCTTTGGCCTGAATAAATGCGCTTTAGCTATGATGGTTTCAGAGGGCAACTTCGCTCGAGGTATCCCAACGCTTCGAGAGTATCGCATGCAGGGGGCTCCCATGGGGCCAATGAGACGCAAAGCTTCGCCTGTGATGGGCCTTCTGTAACCTGGACGTTTTTGAAGCAGGTTTTTCCCAGGGGGGAACCTAATTTCTTTTTACAAAAAGAAATGGTTCCCACCCGCACCTGCTCCCCTGAAGAGCGTTTCATGCAAGAGGAGCCATAATCAATTGTGATGGGCCTCCTGTAATCGGTATGCTTTTGAACCGGCCCCCCTCCTCAACAAAAGCCAGGCCGCAAGATAGTCAGGCATAAAAAACCGCGCCCGTCATGCGACGGACGCGGCAGGCGCAAAAAAACGCCAGAGCCTAATCCTCCAATTTATAGCCAGCCTCGCTAAGGGCCTTTTTAACTTGGTCCATCTTGATGGTGTTCACCCTGATGTAGAGCCGGTTGCCCTCCGAGCGGCGGTGGGGCAGAGAAAAGATCGATAGCACCGGCACGTTCAGCCCTTCGATAATGCTGGAGATGCGGCTCATGGCCCCCACCCGCTCCCGCAGGCGCACGTTGGCCAGCACCACGAATTTGTCGCCCTTTTCCTTGCCGCCGAAAAGGTGCATGACCGAGCGGAATATCTCGGTCTCGGTTACGATGCCCACCAAGCGGCCGTTATCCACCACCGGGAAAGCGCCGATGCCTTTCTCCTGCCCCATCAGCATCACATCCATCACCGAATCATCCGGCGAGACGCAGATGGGGTCCTTTTGCATAACCTCCTTCACCTCCAGCTTGGCGATGAGGTAGTTCAGCTCGTGGATGGAAAGAGTGGTGGCCGCCGACGGCGCGGCCTCTAATAGGTTGCGGTGGGTCACGATGCCCACCACCTGGTCTCCCTTGACCACGGGCAGGCGACGGATGCCGTGCTCCTTCATGAGCTTGGAGGCTTCCATGACCGGCGTGTTGGGTTTTACGGTAATGGGGTTGGAGGTCATCCAGTTTTTTATTTTCATGCCTTAAGCCCCTCCTCTGAAAGCCCGCCGGTGGAGGCCGGCCGCTGCTTGGTTGCCGTTAGCCGCTATCTTAATAAATTAACTCAAAATGCCTGCCGGATGCCAGTATTGCCTAATTACATCTGGCCTTGGTAGGGCGCGGTCGCCGCAGTGCGCGATTAGGTTCCCTTCCCCTCCCCGCCTGCGGCTTATTCTTTGCCCTGGCGCAGGGCCAAGGCCATTTCCTTGAGCTTGGCCTTTTGCACCTTGCCCGCGTTGGTCACCGGAAAGCTCTCCACCACACGGACCGCATCGGGCAGCAGGGCCGCCTCCAGGCTGCCCCGGCAGTGGGCCAGAACCGCCTCCACGCTCAACTCGGCGCCCGGCTTGAGACGCAGCCAGGCCGCCACCTCTTCGCCGCCCCCCTCCCGGGGCACGCCAAAAACCTGAACCTCGGCCACCTCCGGGATCTGGGCGATCACGGTCTCGATCTCCACCGGCCCGATGCAGCGGCCATCTTTTTCTATGGCCTCGGCCAAGCGCCCCAGTATGCGCAGATAGCCCTTGTCATCCAGAAAGCCCATATCGCCGGTGTGGTACCAGCCGTTTTTATCGATCACCTGCGCGGTCTTTTCGGGCTGGTCCAGATAGCCTTTCATGAGCCAGCCCTTGCTGCAGACCTCGCCCGGCAGGCCGTTGGCCAGGGCCTGGCCGGTGAGAGGATCGGCGATCATCACCTCCACCCCCCGCAAGCGGGTGCCCACGGTGGAGGCGCGCAGCTCCAGGGGATCGTCCGGGCTGGTGAGGGTTATCCAGGAGGCGGCCTCGGTGCAGCCGTAGCCGATGGCGGCCTGGGCCGCTCCCAGCTCATTCACCACCCGCTCCATCAGGGCCAGCGGACACTGAGCGCCGCCAATGATGCCGGTGCGCAGCGAGCTAAGGTCCAGCCCTTTTCTGGCGGGATGGTCCAGGAGGGCGCCCAGCATGGCCGGGGTGCCGAACACGGCGCTGCACTTTTCGGCCGCCATGGCCTTTAGGGTGCTTTCCGGCTCGAAATCAGCGCCGGGCATGACCAAGGTGGCGCCGCGCACCGTGCCGGCCATGGCGATGCAGGTGTTGCCGAACATGTGGAACAGCGGGAAAAACAAGGCCAGGCGGTCCTGGTTTTCCAGGCCCAGCCGCTCGGTGGCCATGTAGCATTTGTTGATAAGCGCCTCATGATCCAGCATCACACCCTTGGGCCGGCCGGTGGTGCCCGAGGTGTATACGATGGCGGCCAGGTGATGGCGTTTCACGCCGGCCACCAGCTTGACCATGGCGCCGGGCGAAGTGCTGCGGGCTCCGGCCAGCATCTGCTCCCAACTTATGCCTTCGTGGGCGGCCCCGCTGGCATGCCAGCACACCACGGTCTTGGGCCGGGCCTCGGGACCCATCTGCGCTAAGACCGGCCACAGCTCGTCAGCCATGATCACGGCGTCGGCCCGGCAATGCTCAAGAACATAGGCGGCTTGATCCGCCGTGGACTTGGGGTCCAGGGGAACCCAGGCCGCGTCCAGGTGGGCAACCGCCCATTGACTCATCAGCCACTCGGGTGAGTTGGCCCCCCAGATCACCACCCGGTTCTCGGGCCCCAGGCCCAAGGCGTGCAACCCGCGGGTGATCTTGGCCACGTCGGCCGAGAAGTGGCGGTAGGTTATGCGCAAGCCTATAGCTGAATGCACCAGGGCCAGGTTGTCGGGATAGGTTAAAGAGGCCTGGTAAAGCGCGGCCGGCATGGTGGCGTTGACGAGTTCCTGCTCCATGATCGCTTCTCTTCCTTATGCTTCTATGCCGAGCCGGCGCTTTAAGCCGCCGCCTCGCATGATCCATGATTATTATCCGGGCTGGTCCGGCGCCTAGTCCGCGCCCTGCTGGTCGCGCAGGCCGGCTAGCGCCTCCAAATGCGCCTTTTCTTCGTTGCCCACCTGGCGTAGCGCTTTGGCGGCCTCGGGCTCGCCGGCACGCTGGGCCAGGCGCAGGTACAAATCCATGGCCTGGGCTTCCAGGGCCATGGCCCAGTCGATAAGCTCCGGAACCCCCATTCTCTCCGCTTGGAGCTTAGCGCGCAACTCCTCTATGGTGAAACCGCCTTCGCTCACGCTGCCAGCCACCTCAGCCAGGGCCCGGCGCTCGCTGGGATCGGGTCCGGCCGCCTCGAACATCTCCCGCACCCGCGCCACGTGGCGGTCCTCGATGGAGGCCAGGTTTTTCATAAGCGCCGCGGCCTGGGCATCCTGCATCATTACGGCGGCGGCCCCGTAAAAAGCGCCCAGGCTTTTTTCCAGGCCGAACACCACGGTCAAAAGACCGGCCGGCGTCTCATCGCCCTTGAGGAGGCCCAAGCCCGCCTGCTCCGGTCCCCGGGCCACCTCGCCCTTCCAGGCCTTGAGGCCTCCGGCCAGGGAATAGACCTCCCGAAAGCCGCGCCCGGCCAGCATCTCGGCAGCCGCCCGGCTGCGCCCGCCTATGGCTCAATAGGCGATTACGGTCTTCTGGGGGTCAAGCTCCCCCAGGCGGCTTTCCAATTGGGGCAATGGCATCAAAAGCGCGCCCGGCAGATGCTCTTTTTCATACTCGCCCGGCTGGCGCACGTCCAGCAAGGTGTAGGAATCCTCGTGATGCTCCAGGCGATAGGCCTTCAGCTCCTGCGGGCTCAGCTCCGGAACCCCGCCGAAGAGCCCTTTCCAAACCAAACGCCCCGCCTCCAGAGTCTTCATCGCACATACCTCGTGAACGGCATCACCAGCAAATGATGCAGGTTGAGCTTCTTCTCGTCATAGCGCCCGCCCACGCCGATCTTGATGCGGTCCTGGTCCACCGCGGTCACCAGGGTGCCCAGGAAGCGGTCCCACAGGGAGAAGATGGTGGCGTAGTTGGTGTCGCGCTCCTTGATCTTCACCGAGTGGTGTATGCGGTGCATGGAAGGCGGCACGAAAAGCACATACCAGAGGTTCTCGAACCAGACCGGAACCTTGAGGCTGGAATGATGGAACTGGGCCGTGGCCACCACCAGAGTCTCAAAAAGTAGCACCATGAGCACGTCCGCGCCCAGGATGTAAATCAGCGCCAGTTTGATCACCACGCTGATGGCAAGTTCGCCGATGTGAAACCTGGTGGCGGTGGAAACGTCCATGTTGAGGTCGGTGTGGTGCACCTGGTGAAGACGCCACAAGAAGGGCACTTTATGGTTCAGAAGATGCCAGACCCACAGCATGAAGTCCAAAAACATCACCACCAAAAGCACCTTCAGCCAATAGGGAACCGGCAGGTGGGGCAAAACGCCCATCTGGTGCTGGCTAACATAGGCCGCCAAAAGCAGCGGCGCACCGCCGAAAACCAGGTTCAGCACCAGGGAGTTGAAGGCGGTCATGCCCAAATTTATTAACCAGCGCTTGGCCTTACTGACCGAGGGCTGCCGGTAGGGCGACCTAAGTTCGAGGACCAAAAAAAACAGCAGTACCCCAAGGAAAATAGCGCTGCGCAAAACAGCAGGATTCATCTCCAGCATGGCTTCATCCCATCTAAAAACCGCACGGATTCACCCAACTAATGGTACACTTTAAAATAGGCTTGGCCATCAACCAAATACCAACTGGTTCGGGGCAAACCACCCCAGCTCGTAGTGCTCCCTGCTGCCGGATGACACTATATCATAACTACCCTATTCAATTAATCTTTAAAGCACATGTGGTACGAATAGAGTAGGGATTATGTAATTTTTATCACAAATAACTATTGAACGTTTGCACAAAAAGAGTTAAGAAACTGACTAGAAAAAAGGGCACAGCAAGTGCGGCGGGTGGGTGATTTTCCCAAGCGCCTGGCCGTATCCAAACGGCGGGCGCGGCTTTTTTAATAACCAAAGCTCCTGGTACAGGTAGGGATATTCATCCGCGGCGGTTGTTTTAGATGCCCCTTGTATGGACACTTAAAAAAGCGGGGAAGGATTTCCCATGGCCTTTACCGACACGCTGCAAGCCAAACAATTCGCTATCATCGCCGAGATGGAAACGCCCAAGGGCGTTGACGTATCCGATTTCGTGGCCAATGCCAGGCGGCTCAAGGGGCGGGTCACCGCGGTCCTCTTGCCTGACATGAGCTACGCGGTGATGCGCCTTTCGGCTCTGGCCGGGGCGGTGCTCCTCAAGGAGCAGGGCCTGGAGCCCATCGTGCAGTTCTCCTGCCGCGACCGTAACCGCCTGGCCTTGCAATCCGATCTGCTGGGAGCCTACCTGCTGGGCGTCACCGCGGTGATGGCCGTGGCCGGCGAGCCGGTGGAGATGGGCGACAACCTTGAGGCCAAGCCGGTGGGAGATCTGGATCCCAAGGGCTTCATTAAGGCCGCCGCCAGCTTGGCCGGCGGCAAGGATCTGGGCGGCAAGCCCTTGAAGGGCGCGCCCAGCTTCTGCCTGGGCGCGCGCATCGAGCCCTGGGCCGACGCCGCCGAGGCCAAACAGCGCGTTGGCGAAGCCAAGGCCGCGGTGGCAAACGGCGCCAAATTCCTGGTCACCCCGCCGGTGTTCGATCTCGTGGCCCTGGATAGCTTCCTGCAAAACGCCGGCGATTTGGGCGCGCCGGTGATTGGATCGGTGCTGCTCCTCAAAAGCGTGGGCATGGCCCGCTATCTCAACCAGAACCTGAAGGGCATCCAGGTGAGCGAGGACACCATCCGCCGTATCCGCGCCGCCAGCGACCGCCCGGCCGAATGCGTGAAAATCGCGGCCGAAACCGTGAAGGGCCTGCAGAAGCTCTGCGGCGGCGCGCTCTTGATCACCACCGGCTGGGAGGACCGGCTGTCCGCCATTTTGGACCAGGCCGGCTTTTAAAGAGTCCGTCCCGCATTGGGCCGCAATTGGCTAAGACGAGTAAAAGGGTGAAACCCCATGTCAGATAAAAGCGATAATGCCACATCCAACGCGGTACTTGTGATCGGCGGAGGCATCGCCGGCATCAAGGCCTCTCTGGATCTGGCCGAGGCGGGCCGCAAGGTCTACGTGATCGACCGCTCGCCGGTCCTGGGAGGCTTTCTGCCGCTTTTGGACCGCCAGTTCCCTACTAATGACTGTCAAATATGCTTCCTTGCGCCCGAGTTGGCCAAAAGCGGTTCCGAACTGGACATAGAGGTGCTGCCGCTGACCACCTTGAGCGCCCTGCAGGGCGAGGCCGGGGCGTTCCTTGCCAAGCTCACCAGCCAACCGCGCTTTATCGATCTGGAGCTGTGCACCGCCTGCGGCGAGTGCCTGAAGGCCGCGCCCCAGGGCGCCGTGCGCTTCACTCCCGGACTGGACCACCGCTCGCCCACCTGCATGCGTTATCCCCAGGCCGTGCCCATGGCCTACAGCATAGACAAATCCAAGCTGAACGGCGATGACGCCTGGACCAAGATCTGCCCCACCGGGGCCATCAAGCTGGACCAAAAGCCCCAGGAGGTGGAGTTGGAAGTGGGCGCGGTGGTAATGGCCACCGGAGCCGAGGTTTTCGACCCCTCCCCCATGCAGGAGCTTTGGGGCTACGGGAAATACCCGGATGTGGTCACCAGCTTGGAGTTCGAGCGCATCCTCTCCGCCTCCGGACCCACCCTGGGCGCCTTCAGCCGTCCCAGCGACGGACGCCGCCCCCAACGCATCGGCTGGATCCAATGCGTGGGCAGCCGCACCACCAAGGAGCCGGGCAAGCCCTACTGCTCCAGCGTCTGCTGCATGTTCGCCATGAAGGAGGCGGTGTGGGCTAAGGAGCACTTCGCCAATGACCTGGACGCCACCATCTTTTTCATGGACATGCGTCCCATGGGCAAGGATTACGAGCAGTATTACCAGAGGGTGAAAAACGATCTCGGCGTGAACTTCGTGCGCTGCCGCCCCCACACCGTGACCTGGGATCAGGAAAACAAGGACCTGCTCCTGGAGTTTTTGAGCGAGGACGGCAAGGCCCAAATAGCTCATTTGGACATGGTGGTGCTGGCCACCGGCCTATGCGCCCCCCAAAACGCCGAGACCCAGGCCCAAGCCTTGGGCATCGAGTTGGATCCCTATCAGTTCGTGGCGGCCCACGACTTCACCCCGGTCAGCACCAGCCGACCCGGGGTGTACGCCTGCGGCATGGCCTTGGGCCCCCGGGATATTCCCGACAGCATCATGCAGGCCTCAGCCGCGGCCATGCAGGCCAGCCTCAACCTGGCTCCGCCCCAGATCGCGCCCCTGGAAAAACAGCTTCCAGCCGAGCGCGACGTGGAACACGACGAGCCGGTGGTGGGCGTGTTCTTGGCCGACTTCGGCGGCAACACCAAGAAAGTGGTGGATTTCGCCGAATTGGCGGGCTACCTGGGCTCGCGCAAGGACGTGGCCCACGTGGAGGAGTTTGAAGCCGAGAGCCAAACCGCCTGCCTGGACCGCATGGTGGAGGCCATCAAGCAAAAAGGCATCAACCGGGTGGTGGTGGCCGGCTCCAGCCCCCGGGGCCAGGGCGTGCTTTTTGCGACCACCATCCGCCGCGCGGGCCTGAATCCGGGCTATTTGGAAATGGCCAACATCCTGGAGCAGGACGCCTGGGTGCACCCTGACCGCAAAATCGCCACCGCCAAGGCCAAGGACCTGATCCGCATGGCCATCGGCGGCGTGAAAAAGGCCCGGCCCATCTTCACCCACCACGCGCCCTTGAATCACGACGCCCTGGTGGTGGGCGGCGGCGTGGCCGGTTTGAGCGCGGGGCTCGCCTTGGCCGACCAGGGTTTGGGCCAGGTGACCATCGTGGAGCGCGGCAAGGAGCTGGGCGGCATGGCCAGGAAACTGGAACGCAGCCTGGACGGCTCGCCGGTTAAGCCCGCGGTGGAGGCCATGATCGCCAGGGTCACGGATCATCCCAACATCACGGTCATAACCGACGCCCTGGTGGTGGATCACGACGGCCAGGTGGGCGCATTCGTGACCGGCGTGCAGTCCGGCCCCGGCATGTACTACCAGCAGATCAACCACGGGGTCACCATCCTGGCCACCGGCGCCAAGGAGTACCAGCCCACCGAGTACATGTACGGCAAAAGCCCCAAGATCATGACCCAGCTGGCCCTGGAGAAATTCCTGGCCAAGGGCGACGGCTCCGACGCGGAGCTGGACACCGTGGTCATGATCCAGTGCGTGGGCTCGCGCAACGAGACCAACCCCTCCTGCGGCCGCATCTGCTGCCGCTCCGCGGTGAAAAACGCGCTTTGGCTTAAGGAACTGAACCCGGAAGCCCGCATCTACGTGCTCTACCGCGACATGCGCATGCCGTACGTGGCCGAGGAAGCCTACCGCAAGGCCAGAGAGCAGGGCGTCTTGTTCGTGCGCTACAGCGCCGACGACCCGCCCGAGGCCTATGAAGAAGACGGCGAGTTTCTGGTTAGCTTCACCGACAAGGTCCTGGAGCGCAAGCTGGTAGTGGCGCCCAACGCCCTAGTGCTCTCCACTCCCCAGATCGCGCCCGACGAGGAGATCGAGGAGCTTGCCGAGATCTTCCGCCTGCAACGCACGGCGTCGGGCTATCTCTTAGAGGACCACGTGAAGCTGAAACCGGTGGACAGCCCGGTGCCCGGCGTTTTCCTGGCCGGCTCGGTGCTGGCGCCCAAGAGCCTCAACGAGGCCCAGGTGCAGGGCCTGGCCGCCGCCGGGCGCGCGCTTACCCTCCTGGCCCGGGAGAGCCTGGCGGTGGAGGGCGGCGTGGCCCGGGTGAAGAGCGAACTCTGCGCCTCCTGCCTGGTCTGCGTGCGGGCCTGCCCCTTCGAGGTGCCGTTTATCAACGCCGACGGATACTCCCAGATCGATCCGGCCAAGTGCCAGGGTTGCGGCGTCTGCGCCGCGGAGTGCCCGGCCAAGGCCATTCAGCTGCAAGGCTATCAGGATGACCAGATCATGGGACGCACCGACGCCTTGCTGGAAGGAGTCCTGTGATGGCCGACTTCGAGCCCATCATCGTGGCCTTTGCTTGTCATTACTGCGCCTATACCGCGGCGG
>CAZDRW010000060.1:9096-11384 GCA_964507555.1 uncultured Desulfarculaceae bacterium | reverse complement strand
AAGCTTCCGGACGGGGGTTCGATTCCCCCCGCCTCCACCAAAGGTACGGTAGGACATCCAAAACGGCCATTGCCCCGCCCCGGCAATGGCCGTTTGCTGTTTGGCGCGGGCTTTCAGCTAAAGCCTGCAAAAAGGTCCCTGCCAAATCCCCGGCAAAAACAATCGCCTTCCGTAGATACGTTTTTTACATTGGCTTTTAGGCCGTTTTTCGCTATGGTCAAATAGTGACTACAATTGTTGTTTAGTAGTAAATGGCAACCTCGCCATCCGTCCCGTCTTCAGGCAGGTTGCGGCGTCCAGGATAATAAAATCACTGGCGCTGGTGCCTGCCTGTTCCGTCCGTCCTGCCCACTGCCTGCCCAGGCTTAATTGCCCTTGGGGCAGAGGTTGCTCAGCTGCGCCCCTAAACGCGCTGGTTGGGTATGACTGCATTAGCTGGCTTACAAAAAGCGGAGCAAGATTTGGGACAAGAGCCTGTCTTGGACCAGGTGCGGCAGCGCATCTTCCGCATCAAGCGCCTGGCGGGAATGCCGCACGTCGTGTGGCGCTTAATGGAAGCGCTTAGCGACGAGGACATCGGCATTGCAGAATTGTCGCGCATTATCGAGACGGATCAAGCACTTACCTCCAAGGTCCTCAGCCTGGCCAATTCGGCCTATTACGGATTCAGCCAACAGATAACCACCGTGGAACGGGCCTCGGTGCTGATCGGGTTCCAAGAGCTGCAAATGATGGCCTTGGGCGCCGGCCTTTCGGACGTGTTCGATGTGTCCAAGGTGCCGGCTGGATTCGACGGCGAAGGCCTTTGGCTGCACTGCTTCGCGGTTTCCTGGCTGGCCCGTGAGCTGGCCCTGGTCAGCGACTATCCGACCCCGGGCGAGGCCATGATCGCGGGCCTCTTGCACGATGTGGGCAAGCTGGTGCTGGCCACCCACATGGGCGACGAATTCAAAAAAATTATGTATCTGCAAGCCCAAGGCATGGCCTACCGCCAAGCCGAGGCCCAGCTCAAGCTTTACCACACCAACGTTGGTTATTGGCTGGCCAAGCGCTGGGAACTGCCCGAACTGTACCAGGAAGCCATCCGCTATCATCATGCGCCCAGCCCCCAACTGCCCTATTACCACACCACCTACCTGGTTTACGTGGCGAACCGGGTGGCCAAAAGCCTGGGATACGGCCTGGTGCATTCCGCCAAGGATGGTGCGGCGGTGGCCTATTCCAACGTCATAGACCTGCCCGAGCAGAAACTGCGCAGCGTAATCAAAAAAGCCCAGGGAGAGATTCCTCCCAACCTGGAAAAGATGAAGGGCTGGCTCAGGCAAGGGGGATAACTGGTTGCCGGAACCAAAATCCAACCAACCCGACGCCCTGGGACCTTTTGGGGACGTAACCCCAAGGCTCCAGCGTCAGATCGACATGCTTCGCTCCACCGTGGCCGCCATGGCCGCGCGCATGGACAACTCCATCGCGGTCATGTCGGCGCTGAGCGAACTGACCACGGTGCCTCTCCGGGCCGCGAGCATGGTCCAGGCCGCCGAACAGGTGCTGGACATCCTGGTGCGCCTGGTGAACGACATCTCCAACTGCTCGCTCATGCTCTATGATGAACCCGAGGACCTTTTGAAGCTGTTGGCCGCCCGCGGCCAAGCGGAGTTCTTCGGCGAAAAATCCCCGGTGGCCAACCGCGAACTGACCTTCAGGCCCGGCGAGGGCATCGCGGGCATAGTGTTTGCCGACCAAAAGCCCTTGTACTGGGACGCCAATTCACCGGACCAGGACCTCCTGAAGCGCATCGGCTCCTCCCCGCCGCCCTCTTCCCTGGCCTGCCTGCCGCTGTGCCCCCAGGGCCGCTGCATCGGCGTGCTCAACCTTTCCTACAGCCAGCCGCAGCCCTTCGATCATCCCCGCCAGCGCGACTTGGTGCTTTTGTCCAATGTGGTGGCCAATGTTATGCAGACCCACCTCCTGAAAGGCGAGTTGGATCAAAAGGCCGCCTCCCTGGTCGAGACCGTGCAGGAGTTGCAGGCAGAAGTGGCCGAGCGCAAGCAGGCCGAGCGGGCGCTCCGCGAAAGCGAGGGCAGCCTGGCCCGCTCCCAGAAAATCGCCAAGCTGGGTTATTGGGAATTCGATTGGAAAAGCGGCGAGCTGCTCTGCTCCGACGAGATTTTCAAGTCCTTCGGCATACCCGATCCCGGTGCGCCGGTAACCCTGGATGAATACCTGCTGGCGGTGCACCGGGACGACCGCAGGAAGGTGCAGGAATTACTCAACGAGCTGGGGGTTAA
>CAZDRW010000060.1:1470-9086 GCA_964507555.1 uncultured Desulfarculaceae bacterium | reverse complement strand
AACCCGGAGCCCTTCAGCATCGAGCACCGCATCGTGCGGCCCGGCGGAGAGGTGCGCTTCATGCACCTTTTGGGCGAGGTTGAAACCGATGAAAGCGGCGAGAATCAGCGCCTCCTGGGCGCCATGCAGGACGTGACCGAGCGTCACGATTATGAATCCAAGATCAGGCTCATGGGCTCGATTTTCGAGAACACCATCGAAGGCATCTTCATAGCCGACGCTGAAGAGCGCATCCATACCATCAATCAATCCTTCAGCAACATAACCGGCTTTGCCAGCGGCGAGGCCTTGGGAAAGATCCCGGCCGATCTGGGGTTCAGGCTGCAGGACGACGACCACCCCAACTCGCGCTGGTACATGAGCAACTACCAAGGCTCCTGGCAGGGCGAGATCGTCAACCGCCGCCGCAACGGCCAAAGTTATCCGGCTTGGATCACGCTGACCAGGATCAAGGACGCTTCCGGCGGCTCTCAGCATTTCGTGGGCATAATCCACGATCTTTCCGAGGTGCGGCGCAACGAGGAACAGATAATCTACCAGGCCTACCACGACACGCTTACCAGCCTGCCCAACCGCCATTTGTTCACCGACCGCTTGAGCATGGCCATTGCCCACGCCCGGCGCACCGGCGACAGCCTGGCGGTGCTGTTTTTGGATCTGGATCACTTCAAGGATATCAACGACAGCATGGGCCACGCGGTGGGCGACGTGGTGCTTAAAAAAGTCGCCAAGGTGCTCACCAACTGCGTGCGGGACGAGGACACCGTGGCCCGCCAGGGCGGCGACGAGTTCATCATCCTCCTGCAGGGGACCGAAGGTTCCGACTATCCGGTGCATGTGGCCGAACGCATCCTGGAGACGCTTGCCGAACCCATCCGGGTCAACCAAAACGATTTTTATCTCGCGGCCAGCATAGGCATCACCCTGTTCCCCCACGACGGCATCCTGTCCGAGACGCTCATCTCCAACGCCGATCTGGCCATGTACCGGGCCAAGAAGCAGGGCCGCAACACCTACAAGCTTTTCACCCCTGCCATGAACGTGGAAATGCTGAAACGCATGAACCTGGACAACCAGATGCGCAAGGCTCTGCAGCACGGCGAGTTCCACCTCTTTTATCAGCCCAAGCTGCATCTGGCCTCGGGACGGGTGGCCGGCCTGGAGGCGCTCCTGCGTTGGCAACGCGACGGCGAAGGCATGTTCTCGCCGGATGAGTTCATTCCCTTGGCCGAGGAAACCGGCATCATCGTGCCGCTGGGCAAATGGGTGCTCAGGGAAGCCTGCCGCCGGGCCAAGGCCTGGCACGGCGAAGGCTTTCCCGGCCTGGAAATAGCGGTTAACCTCTCGCCCCGTCAATTCCAGCAAAAGAACCTGGTAAGCATGGTGGCCGAGATCCTGGAGGAGACCGGGCTGCCGCCGGAATGCCTGGAGCTGGAGATCACCGAAAACGCCGTGATGTTCAGCGTGGAGGCCGCCATCCAGACCCTCAAGGAACTGAAAGGGCTGGGGATCAGGCTTTCCATGGACGATTTCGGCCGCGGATACTCGTCCCTCTATTACTTGAAGCGCTTCCCCATCGATACGCTCAAGATCGACCGGGCCTTTGTTACCGACATCCCGGACTCGCAAGAGGACGCGGCCATCGTGCGCACCGTTATCAACATGAGCCGCAGCCTGAGCCTGACCGTGGTGGCCGAAGGTGTGGAGACCGAGCGCCAGCTGGATTTCCTGCGCCAATATGAATGCGACCAGGTGCAGGGATTCTTGTTCTGTCACCCCAAGTGCGACGGCGACATATCGGATTACCTCAAGACCCGTTCAACGGCCGCAAGTGATTGCCCGCGCCCGCCATCATAACCCTGTACCTGCGCATCGCGGATAAATCGGTTACAATTTAAGAATTGAGGGGCATAGCTGGAGGATTTGGCTTTGATCGAAATCCTTGATAAGCGCCTTATATATTTCAATCCGGGCCGCGTCCTCAACCAAAAGGCGCTCATGAGCTATGTTGACATAGTTCAAGCCATGCCCGAGGTGCAACAGGGCCTATATGATGTTTTTTCCGATCACAGCCAGATCGAAAAAGTCGAGCTGACCAGCCGGGACTATATGGAATGGGCAACCGACTGCCAAAAGGGGGCCATGGGCCATCAGCCCTATAAAGCGGTGCTCTATTCCTCCACCATGCTGGGGTTCGGCATGGCCCGCATGTTCGAATCGGTTTTCACTATTGATGAAGTGCCGGTGCAACTAAAGGTCTTCGGCGATTTGGAGGAGGCTCTGGAGTGGCTGCGGTTACCCGGACTCAAGCAGAAAATCCTGTCCCTGGGCAAACGCGCCGCGATTCCGCTGACGGTGGCCGGGGAAGAAGGGGTGAGCTAGCATCCTAACTTGGGCCGGCGCCAAGCCTTGCCCTTGGCGCGCAAGCGGCATTAAAAAACCGGGACGCTGTCAGGCAGCGCCCCGGTTTTTCTCGCCCAAAAGCTGGTTTAAAAATTGTAGCTGATGCCCACGCCCACCTCGGTGCGCGCGCCAAAGGCCCCGTGCAGGTTCAGCGCCCAATCCACGCCCAGCTCGATGTCCAGCCCCGCCAGGAGCAGGTATTCGTCCTTGGGCTTGAACTTGGCGTCGTAGCTCACGCTGGCGCCGTTGGAGGCGTTCCGCCAGGTGCCGTCATACTGCAGCTCGGAATAAGTGTAGGCCCCGCCGACGTACGGCGTCACCTTGCCCAGCTTCCAGTAGAAAAGCGCGGCCACGTCCGCCTGCCAATACTTGGCGTTATCGTCGGTGCTATAGCCGTAAAGGTCGGCCGGCCCGGTGCCTCCGATCTTCCAGTCCTTGACCTCGCGGTCGTCGTAGCGCATGTAGCGGGCGGTGATTAGCATGCCCAGGCCTTTATCGGTCTCAAAGGGCCTGATCTTGGCGCCCAAGGCCCAGAACAGGTTGGAGCCCAGTTTGGCCTCGGCGCCGTCCATCTTCAACGAGCCGCCGTCCACCAGGCCCACTTGGGCGAAGAAGTTGAGCCACTTGGTCACGCCGTAGGAACCGTTCAGCGAGAGGTAATAGTCGTTTTCAATCTTCAAGCCCGTAAGGCGGCCGGTATCGGAAAAGGAAACGCCCTGATTGCTTAAGGTCGCCTTGAGATCGGTGTCCTTGAACTTTTGCTGCGACACCCAATCGGCCCTTAAGCCCAGGCTGAAACTGCCCGCTGGGGTCATGGCAAAGGCGCCGCCCAGTTCCTGGGCATCCGCCGCCGGAAGGTTCACTCCCGCCAGTCCCGCGATCAACAAAACCAGCAGCATCCCAAACAATTTTTTCATGACAGCCCCCATGGCCTATGTTTTTACCAATTATGGCAGGGCAGCCCCGGCCTTTTGCATTTGATCCTGCAACCACTCGTCCTGGCCCATGGCCAGAAGCGCTTGCGCCGCGGCGGCGCGGGCCTCTTGGTTTCCGCTGCTAATGACCTGGCGCGCGGCCAGACCGCCTTTATCGCCCAAACCGGCAAGCGCCCGCGATGCCGCCGCGCGGACCCGCCAGGACCCATCTCCCATAAGCGCCGCTAGGAGTTCCGCAGCCGCCGTGCCGCCGTCGGCGCCCAGGCGGTTTATGGCTATGAGCCGCATCGTCTCGTCGCCGTCCTCGCGGGCGAGCTTTGCCAGGTCCGCCCGCGCCCCGGCGGCGATCGCCGCCCGGCGCAGGGCGGGATCAGGATGCTCCGTCCACGGGGTTACGGCCTCAACAAAAAGGCCGGCAGCCTGGTCATAGCGCGGCACGCACAGCAAGGCCTTTAGGGCCAGTTCCAAGGCTGGCCCCTCCGTCCCCTCTTGCAGGGCTTGGGCCAGGAGATCCACCGCCTCCAGCGCAAAGTCAGCCGTACCCCAATCCAAAAGCCAGGCCTGGTTGCCCCGGTCCAGTTCGGGCCAGCGCTTCTTCAATTCCTGAAAGGCCGTGCGGCCCTGGCGCTCGGCCAGGGAGCGCGCGTATTCGGCGTGAGCCCCTTCCAGGGCCTCCGCCCATGGCTGCCAGTTTTCGCGGTTAAGCTCCGGGGCGGCATAGTCCCCGTCCGGCCCCAGCAGAGCCACCCGCAGGCGCTCGGCCGGGCTCAGGTCCTCCAGACCGGCCATGGCCCTGGCCGCCTCCCTGGCCTTGGCCGGCTTCTCATCCTGCATGAGAAAAGGCCCGAAGATGCGCCGCCGCTCGTCCGGTTCCTCCCCGGTCAGCCGGCGCGCCGCCGCCTCCAGGCAAGCCGGATCGTCGCCCAGGCACAGCTCCTTGATAAGTTCCTGCTTCACGCGCTCGCCCGGCAGGAGCGCCAAGACCGAAAACACCACCTGCCTCAAAGACGAATTGCTCATGGTGTTGACCTGGTCGATCATGACGTCGATTGCATCGCGGCCGTTGTGCTTGCCGTAGCGCAGCGCGGCCCCGGGGTTCTCCCCCACTGCTTTCAGTATCGCCAGGCGGGTGCCGATATCCTCGGCCGATAGGGCGCGCTCCAGATCGGCCGCGCTTTTAATGCGCAGTTCCGCCTGGGGTTGCTCTGCTGCCTTGGTTTCCTGGCTCAAACCGCACCCCCCATGGCCTCGGGCTCCTCGAAGATCACCTTCACCGGGCTGGCGGCCTGCGTCTGGGCTCCGCAGGTGTTGCAGGCATCCACGGTCAAGGACCCCACCAAGTTGGTAAGCGAGTTCTTATAGGTGCCCAGTTTGATGGAAAGCCCCAGGATGCCCAGCACGTCGAAGTTCAAGGTGCCGCTGATGCTGAAAAGCTTGAACAGGGAGACCGAGGCGAACCAGCCGATCAAGAAGGTGAGGTCCGGCGTGTGGGTCATATACGCCGTCATCTTATAGGGGCTATCAGGCACGTCGTAGATGCCGCTGGCGGTGAAGCCGCTGGAATTCCAGGAAACCTCGTTGTAGCCGCGGCCGTCCAAGTCCACATCGGTGATCGTGGTATGCACCGGGATGCCGATGCCGAGGTTGGGGCCCGAGGCGATCTTGAGACCAATATCGTTGAGCGCTTCATCGATCTCGCCGATCGCGGGGATGAGCGGAATTATGTTGATGGGGATGTTCATCACCGGCTCGGCGGTCATGGTGCCGCCGCCCGCCACAAACCCTTGCGAGTTGGTGCCGGTAAAGCCCCAGGAGCCCACCAGGCCGGGCAGGAAATTGTTGATCTGGGACAGGGCCGAATCCGAGCCCAGGATTTTTATAATGGCGAACAGGATCAAGCCCAGCAAATCGATCTTGGGGTTGATGGAAAAGCTGCCTATGTCGTGCCAATGGCCTTTCCAAGGGGTGTACCAATGGTCCGGCGCCCAATACTGAAGACTGGCTGAGAAGGGAAAACCGATGGTTACGCCGACAAAAAAGCCGGCCCACATTTCGTCGTTGGACACCTTCATGTCGATCTGCTTGCCGTCGCTGCTGCCCTCCAGATCGAACTTGATGGCATACGACGGCCCGCAAACCCCCATCAGCAACTGATAGGCAAACGAGAACCCGCCCCTCAGCACCAACAGGCTGGCGCTTTTGGAGAGTATGGTGGCTCCATGGCTACCGCTGGAGATGCCGGCCCGCGCCGTGCCTAGGGATGGAAACAGCGCGAATCCCTTGCACAGGTCCAGGGGATCGCTGGTGGCCAGTTCGGTTTTATTGATATCCACCATGTCAGTCCCTTTCCGGCTTAAACCGCGCCGTCTGCGAGCGCGGGCTCTTCAAAGATCACCCTGACCGGGCTGGCGGCCTGCTGGGCGCCGCAGGTGTTGCAGGAATCCACGGCCAAGGACCCCACCGTGTTGGAAAGCGTGTTGTTGTAGGTGCCCAGGCTAATGGTGATCCCCAGGATTCCCAGAACGTCGATATTAAAGGTGGCGCTGATGCGGAAAAGCTTAAACAAGGAAGCTGAGGCGAACCAGCCCAGCAAGAAGGTTAGATCAGGGTTATGGGTCACCCTGACCGACATGGTGCTGGGATTGGCCGGCACGTCGTCGTCGCCGCTGGCCGTGAAGCCGGAGGAATTCCAGGAAAGCCCTTCATATGCATGGCCGTCCAGGTCCACCTTGGTCAAAGAGGTATGCACCGGGATGCCGATGCCGAGGTTGGGGCCCGAGGCGATCTTGAGTCCGATCGCGTTGAGCGAGTCGTCAACCTCGCCGATCGCGGGGATCAGCGGGATGATGTTGATGGGGATGTTCATAACCGGCTCGGCGGTCATGGTGCCGTCGCCCGCCACGAAGTTGGTGGAGTTGTAGCCGGTAAAGCCCCAGGAGCCTATCAGGCCGGGCAGGAAGTTGTTGATCTGGGCCAGGGCCGAATCCGGGCCCAGGATTTTTATAATTGCGAACAGGATCACGCCCAGAAGGTCGATCCTGGGGTTGATGGAAAAGCTGCCTATGTCGTGCCAATGGCCTTTCCAAGGGGAATACCAGTGCCCCGGCTTCCAATACTGCACCGCGGCCGACATGGGGAACTGGATGGTGAAGCCGACAAAGAAGCCGGCCCACATGGCGTCGTTGGACACCTTCATGTCGATCTGCTTGCCTTCGCCGCTGCCCTCCAGATCAAACTTGACGGCGTACGATGGCCCGCAAACCCCCAGCAGAACCTCGTAAGCAAACGAGAAATTGCCTCTCAGCACCAGGATGTGGGCGCTTTTGTGGAGGATGGTGCCGCCGTGGCTGCCTGAGGAGATGCCGGCCCGCACCGCGCCTATGGATGGGAACAGCGCAAATCCCTTGCACAGGTCCAAAGGATCGCTGGTAGCCAGTTCGGTCCGGTTGATATCCACCATGCCAGTCTCTCCTAATATTAAGCCGGCGTAGCCAGCATGAGGCTTTGAGTTGCCTGGTCGTCCCATTCCACCACAAAGGCCAAGCGCCCGTTGGAGTCGGCCTGGTCGGTGTGCAGGCCCCACAGGAGGTTGATGATGCGCTTGTCGCCGATGGTGTCCAGCATGCTGAGCATGACCCTGGCCTCGGACCCGTTATGCGCGATCAGTTGGAACACGTTCTGATCGTTGGCCTGGTCAAAGCCCATGAGGGTGAAATAGTAGAGACCGTCCGGGCTGGAGTTGGGCGGCGAGATGCTGATTACCGTCCAACCCGCCGGGGCCAGATCGCCGCTGGAGATGATGGTGCGGTTCTGGAGCACCAGGCTCTGGCGCTCGTCGGTGATGTGCACCACATAGGCCGGTTCCGAACTGGCCGATATGCGCGGGCCGTAGATGATCTCGCCGCTGGGCGGCGGGCCGCCGGGCTTGGGATACTGGGGCCAGGCCAGGCTTACGAAGTCGCTGGCCTCGGCGCGGTAGATGTTGCCCTTGATCAAAAGCGAATCCTGCCTGACGGGCCCGCCCAGGTCCTGTCCGCTGGAGGCCGTGGTCAAAGCGCCGCCGGAGGGCTTTTGGGCCTGTAGAATGTAATCGCCCTTGGCGTTCACGTGCACCAGGCCCAGGGAAGACACCTGGCCCTGCTGGCCGTGCACCTCGGCCGGATGCGAATGCTCTCGAGCATACGCGCGCTGGATATTCTGCGCGCACTCGAAGCCGCGCCCGGTCAGATCAACTCGATCCTGGATCAGGACGACAATCTCTAGCGGCTCGCGCAGAAG
>CAZDRW010000060.1:0-1460 GCA_964507555.1 uncultured Desulfarculaceae bacterium | reverse complement strand
CTGCTGGCCGTGCACCAAGGCCGGCGAGCTAACCACCACCCTGCCGGTCCCGTTGGAACTGCTGGGCAGGTGGATGAGGCCGCTCTGGCCGACTCCCCCGCCATCAGTGGTGTAATAGGTGACCAAAGCCAAGTCGTCGTTACTGTGAAGATCTATGTCGGTGAAATGGCTTCCGAAGCGATGCGAGGTGCCGGGTATCTGCTGGTTGAATACCGCCGCCGGCTGCATACCATTTCCGCCGCGCTCCAAATAAGCCCCGTGCAGGCCCTTGTTGGGATCGCCGCCCGGCTCGATGGCATATATCAATACCGCGATGGAACCGTTGGCGTTGGTATCCATGCCATAAACATGACCCACCGTGGTGCCGTCACTGAGCACATCGCCCGCGCGCACCACCTTACGCACGCTGGCGGGCTGGCTGATGTCCAGCTCATAGACGCCCATGGTGCCGCTGGCTTCCTTGGCATAGAAAATCGCCTTGCCGGCATCGTTAATCATCACCGGCCCAGGCAAAAACGACAGCGACTGTCCGCCAGGCAAGGCGCCGCCCGTGGAAATGAGCGTGCTGTAGGCATATGCGCTGGGCAGCGGCGGAGCGGCCGCGCCCGCCGGTAGCGGCGCGCCCACTCGCCCTCCGGCCGCGGTTAGGACGCCCGCGCCCAAGGCTCCGCCCAGGGCCTTGATAAAATCGCGTCTACTTGGCATGGGATTCTCCGGCTATAGGTTGTCGCCTATTGCATAAAAAGCATAGAGGGCTTTCCGCCCCCTATTTGGGAAGCATTTTGAAGCCTAGCGAAAGGCTATAAATTCATATTGCTCCACCAAATATGAAAGGTTCAACTATATTTTTTAGGAAAGGTTATTACAGGGGGAATTATCTGGCGCTCAAGCTTTCCTGCAACCAACGACGTAGCGGCTCATCAATGGCGGCCTGGCCCTTGGGCACCATGGCCATATCTTGTGCTTGGGCCGCGCTTCGCAGAAGATCGGCCGGAGCCTGGATCTCGGCGATCTCCTCGCTGTGCTTGAGGCTGCGTTTCACCAGTAACAAGCGGGGTGCCTCGCCCTTCCAGGTGGAGATATAGAAATAAAGCACCGGCTGCAGGTTGCCGCCGCGCCAATTGCCCGGCGATTTGAGCTGATAGGTTTCGAAGGCTTCCTGCGGAGTGATGTGCCAATCGATCCGGGCCACCAGGGCCGGATCGGCTTTGAGTTGTTCCAGGCTGAGCATGCCGGGCTCCTTTCATCCCTTCTATTCGGAACAGGAGCTACTACATGTGGTGTGGCACAGTAATTGAAATGTTCAGATGTAGGGTGCCTATGACTCCAGTATGTAGCATTTAGTCCGAAAAACGCAAAGGAGCCGCCAAAATGGTTTTGGAAGGATTAGGGAAAATAATGGAAGTTGCGTTTTCAGCGCTGAACGCCGTGACCCCTAAGAAACAACTCCCCAAAATTAT
>CAZDRW010000059.1:0-11395 GCA_964507555.1 uncultured Desulfarculaceae bacterium | reverse complement strand
TTCGGCCCCAAGGCCAAGGAGGTCTTTGCCAAAGCCGACAAGAACCACGACGGCAAACTTTCCAAGGAAGAATGGGAGGCTTGGAAGAGTCAGAAAAAGTAACGATCCTCAAGGCGGCGCCATTTATAAGGCATCGGTTATAACGAAAGACATATACGGGCGCCAAGGGGAGGCTTTCGCTTCCCGCTTGGCGTCCGGTGTTTAACCTAAAACGTTTCAATGCTAAAGGTTGGTGCGTTCATGGGGCGTATTATCTGGCTGACCAAGATGATGGCCCTTTGCCTGGCGGTCTTGGCCGCTGCGGCCTGGTCCATACCCTGCATGGCGGCGGGGCCGTATGAGAACACGGCCGTGCTGGATGCTTCGCAAGTGCTTCCGAAAAGTTTACGGTCAGGGCCGGGATTCACGGTGGGCAAAAAGGTGGCCAATGACGGCTTTGTCAATCAGTATCAGGTCACCACGGACTACGGCCGCTTTTCGGTCCTGGGCGACTTGGCCTTGGCCAAGCTGGTGGGGGAGATAGGCGCCATCAAGGCCATGTCCCAAGTGGAAGGGGGCGATACTTTCGGTAAGTCCCTGGAATCGAGCGCCAAGAAAACCGGCAAGGGCATTAAAAAGCTTTTCAGTGATCCCGGCGGCACCTTGGAGGGCGCGGCCACCGGCCTGGGGCGGATGTTTGACCGGGCCAACGAGAGCCTTTCCGGCAGCGGCCCCAGCCAGGCCGAGGACAGCCGCACCAAGCAGTTCATCGGCTTTTCCAAGGCCAAGCGGGAAATCGCCGACAAGTTCGGGGTCGACGTCTACTCCGCCAATCCGGTGCTGCAAAAGGAGTTGGAACGTTTGGCCTGGGCCGATTATGCCGGCGGCATTTCCATGGGCGCCGCCACTAGCATAGTTCCGGGCGGCGCGGGCCTTTTGGTGAGCACCGCCGGCGGGGCCAGGCTGCTTAACGATGTCATGCGCACCACCCCGCCCGCCGAGCTGCGCATGATGAACCGCCAGAAACTGTTGGCTATGAGTATCCCGCCTGACTTGGTGGAGGTATTCATCGGCAATCCCATCTACTCACCCCGCGAGCAGACCATCGTGGTGGCGGCCATGGATGCCATGGGTGGGGTGGCCAACCGCAAGCTCATGCTAAAGGTGGCTTTGCAGGCCCAGAACCGGGATATCACCTACCTGCTTGCCAAGATGGCCACCATGTATGCCGGTTACCACCGGCGGGTTGTGCCGCTTAGCGGGCTTAAGCCCGTGGGCCGGGTCTTGTATGCCCTGGATAAAAAGGGCAGGCCGGTGGTGGCGCTGCCGGCCGACCATGTCCTAGGCTCTGAGCGCTTGGCCGGGGCCTTGGCCGTGATAAGCCAAGACGCGGGCGGCAAGCCGGGCGAGCTGTGGGTCACGGGCGATTTCAGCCCGCGCGCCGCCGGCATGCTGCAAAACGCAGGCTGGCAGTTCAAGCCCAAAGCCGCCGGCAAGCTACTCGACCAGGCTAAGCCGGCCCGCCGCTGATGGTGGCGCGGATTGATTTTTTGATGCTGGGAGCCGGGTGCTGAAAAATAGATTGGTTGGCAGGCCGCCTAACCGGCCTCTTGGGCCAGGCGGCGCACCTCGCTCATGAGCGCGCTGAAGAGATCGCTCTCCGGAACCTTCCTTAAGACCTCGCCCTTGGCGAAAAGCACACCCTGGCCGCGGCCGCCGGCCACGCCCACATCGGCGTGGGCCGCCTCGCCCGGCCCGTTGACCACACAGCCCATGATGGCCACGGTGAGTGGGGCCTTGATAAAGGCCAGCTCCTTTTCCGCCGCTTCCACCAAAGCGATGAGATCGATTTCGGTGCGCCCGCAGGTGGGGCAGGAGATGATCTCCACCCCGCGCCGCCTGAGCCCGCAGGCTCGCAAAAGATGCCAGGCCACCTCCACCTCGCGCACCGGGTCGGCGGTGAGGCTCACCCGCAAGGTGTCGCCGATGCCATCCAGTAATAGCGCGCCGATGCCCAAAGCGCTTTTTACGGTGCCGGACAGGAGCCCGCCCGCCTCGGTCACGCCCAGATGGGTGGGAAGATCGCTCTCCTGGCTGAAAAGTCGATAGGCCGCGATGGTGTCCAGCACCGAGGACGACTTGAGGCTCACCTTGATGTCGTTGAAACCGTGTTCTTCCAGATAGCGCACGTGGCGTAGCGCTGCTTCCACCAAGGCGGCGGGCTTTGGTCCCCCGTGCTTGGCCAGGAGATCCTTGGGCAGGCTGCCCGAATTGGCCCCCACCCTGATGGGCGCGCCGTGGGCCTTGGCCGCGTCCAGCACCCGCTGTACCGCATCTGTGCCGCCGATGTTGCCCGGGTTGATGCGCAGGCCCGCGGCGCCATTTTCCACCGCGGCCACCGCCAGGCGGGCGTCGAAATGGATATCGGCCACTACCGGCAGCGGGCTCATCGCGCAGATGGGACCGAAGGCCTTGGCCGCTTCCAGATCCGGCACCGCGCAGCGTATCACCTCGCAGCCAGCCTCGGCCAGGCGCTTGATCTGGGCCAGGGTGGCCTCCGCGTCGCGGGTGTCGCTGCTGGTCATGGATTGCACGGCCACCGGAGCGCCCGCCCCTATGGGAACCGGGCCCAGGTGCAGGCGGCGGGTGGTTTCTCTGGTATGCGTCATTTGCACGGCGCCTCAGGCTTGGCCCTGGGCCTTGCTACGGGGGGGGGCTGACATGAGGCCTCGGCCCGTATTTCGATCACCTCGATGCCCTGGGTTTTAAGCAAAGCGGTCAGGACGCCTTGGCCCGGGCCGCCTTGGGGATTCTGGCCCAAGGGGTCCCAAGCGCAGGAAGGCGAGCGGTCTTTCAACAGCGCCTTGGTCACGCCGGCGGTCTGGGCCAAGGCCAGCACCCTGCGGGCGCCCTCGATAAATGCTTCGCTTACGTCGCGGCCGTCCTTGGCCACTAGTTGGGCCCATCCTGTCAGAACCTCGGCTCCCTCATGGCCGTGGGTCGCGCCCACGAAGCGGGCCGCGGGCCGCGGGACGCCCAGGCCGCCCATAATTTCCGGGCATAAAGCGATATGCGGCTGGCCCTGCAGGTGGACCCAAAGCTCCGGCGCCAGGCAATGGCCGCCGTCATAGCGCGTGCTTTGCCCCACAAGACATGCTGACACCAGAATCATGAGATTCCCCCAGCGCTAATGGCCGCCTTGCAAGTCAGACTATTTCCACCGCGGGCTGGCCCGGCTTGCGCTCGGCAACTTCGCCCACGATCCAGGCCGGCTGATCCATGGCCAGCAGGCGCTCCTTTACTCCATCGGCTTGATTGGCCGGCACCACCAAAATCATGCCCAGACCGGAGTTGAAGGTGCGCAGCATTTCCCGATCCCCCAATTTGCCTGCATCCTGCAGGAACTTGAAGATGGGCTGAATATCCCAGGAACCGCGCTTGATGACCGCCCGGCAGGAGCTTGGCAGCACCCGGGGCAGGTTTTCCAGGATGCCGCCGCCGGTGATGTGAGCCATGGCGTCCAGATAGAAATCGCGCCTAAGATTCAAAAGCGCTTCCACATAGATCTTGGTGGGCTCCAGAAGCTCCTCGCCAACGCTGCGGGGCAGGTCGGGCACTTGGGAGTCCACTTTAAGTTTCAACTCTTCGAAAACGATGCGCCTCACCAGCGAATAGCCGTTGGAGTGCAGTCCGCTGGAGCCCAGGCCGATAAGGGCGCTGCCCACCGCGACCCGCGAGCCGTCCACGATGTCGTCCTTGTCCACCACGCCTACCGCGAATCCGGCCAGGTCGTACTCGCCGGGGGGGTAAAAGCCAGGCATCTCGGCAGTTTCGCCGCCGACGAGCGCGCAGTGGGCCTGGCGGCAGCCTTCGGTCACCCCTTTGACAATGTCGGTGGCCGTCTCCAGCCTGAGCACGCCGGTGGCCAGATAGTCCAGCATGAACAATGGCTTGGCCCCAGTGACCACGATGTCGTTGACCACCATGCCAACCAGGTCGATGCCCACGGTGTCGTGCTTGTCCATCATGAAGGCAAGCTTCAGCTTGGTGCCGACCCCGTCGGTGGATGAAACCAGCACCGGCTGGGCATAATGGGCGGTGTTGAGGGACACCATGCCGGAAAAACCGCCGATGTCGGTCAAAACGGATGAGTTATGGGTGGATTGCACCATGGATTTGATCCGCTCGACAAAGCGGTTGCCCTTTTCGATATCCACCCCTGCCTCGCGGTAGCGGTCGCCTTCTGACATGTGCTGTTTACCTCCGGAAAGTGCTGCCGTGCTTAGGCTTACTCTAGCAGAAAAGGCCATTCCGGCAAAGCAGCCTGCAATGCTTTTGGTTCTCCATGTTACTAGTTTTTTTAACTGGAAGCCGGACATGGTAAGCTCTGAGAAGTCCGCTTTCTTAAATACTCGGAGATGAGTCTTGCTAGGCAGTCCCACACCTTTCAATTTACCGGATCTTGCCAGTTCCCTAAGCGCGCTGCCCGGAGTGGGGCCGGCCACGGTCAAGGCCCTGGCCGCCAAGGGCCTGCGCACCTGGGGCGATGCCCTGTTTTTTCTGCCCATACGTTATGAGGACCGGCGCCATCCCTGTCCCGTGGCAGGGCTTAAGCAGGGTGAGTTAGCGGTGGTGAGGGGCAGGGTGCTTTCCTCCGGTTTATGGGGCCGCCGGGGCAAGGTCTGGCGCATGGTGCTGGCCGATGATTCCGGTCGCCTGAACTGCCTGTGGTTCCGTTTCAAAAAACCTCATTTGGAGGGGTTCGCCAAGGGCGACGAGGTGTTCGTGGTGGGGGAGCCCGCTGAGGCCAAGGACGGAACCTTGCAGATGGCCCACCCCGAGGTGTACCGGGCTGCGGAAGTAAAACCCGGCCACAAGGGGGTGGGGCTGATCGCCCCGGTCTATTCGGCCTTGGAGGGCGTGCGGCCCGGCAGCCTGCGCAAGTTCATGGCCGCGCTCATCGAGCGCACCGCGGACCGCCTGCCGGATCCCCTGGGCGGGGTTCTGCCGGCTTCCCTTTATGCCCTGGACGCCGGGTCCGCCTTGAGCCGTGCCCACCAGCCGCCTCTGGACGCGGGGGCCCTGGACTTGGACCCCTTGGCGGCGCCTTGGCGCAAGGCCCTGGCCATAAACGAGCTTTTCTTTTTCGAGTTGGGCCTGGTCTTGAAGCGCCGCCAGCGCGAGGCCCGCCCGGCGCGGGCGCTGCAAGGCTCTGGAGAGCTTTTTCGGCGCTTTCTGGCCGGACTTCCCTTTGAACTCACCCCGGGCCAGCAGCAGGCGCTTAGTGAGATCAAGGCTGATGTGGCCAAGCCCAGCCCCATGGGGAGGCTCCTCATGGGCGACGTGGGCACCGGTAAGACCGTGGTGGCCGCCGCCGCCGCGGTGCTGGCGGCCGAGGCAGGGGTGCAGGCCGCGCTCATGGCGCCCACCGAGGTGCTGGCCCGCCAGCACCAGGCCACCTTGCGCCGGCTCCTGGAGCCTTTGGGGCTCAAGGTGGCCCTGGCCACGGGCGGCCAGAACGGGGCGGCGCGGGAGGCGTCCCGCCAGGCCATGGCCGGGGAGGCGGCGCTGGTGGTGGGCACCCACGCGCTCATCGCAGGCGGGGCCGAATTCCGGGAATTGGGGCTGGTGATCATCGACGAGCAGCACCGTTTCGGCGTGCACCAGCGCCTGCAGCTGGCGGCCAAGGGCGACGAGCCCCACCTTTTGGTTCTGTCGGCCACGCCCATACCCCGCACCTTGGCCTTAGCCCTGGCCGGTCATTTGGAGATCAGCGATCTGCCCGAGCGGCCCGGCGCCCGGCCGCCGGTGGCCACCCGGGTGGTGGCTTACGACAAGCGGCGGCAGGCGGTGGAGGCCATGGCCCAGGCCCTGGGGCGCGGGGAGCAGGTGTACGTGATCTGCCCCCTGGTGGAGGCCTCCCAGGTGGTGGAGGCCCAGGACGTGACCACCACCCAACGCAACCTGGCGGCATACTTTCCGGACTATCAGGTGGGGATCTTGCACGGGCGCATGAGCGCCGATGAGCAGGAGGCGGCTCTGGAAGCCTTCAAGGCGGGCCAAAGCCGGGTTCTCTGCGCCACCACCGTGGTGGAGGTGGGAGTGGATGTGCCGGAGGCCACCCTCATGGTGGTGCTGGCCGCCGAGCGCTTCGGCCTGAGCCAGCTGCACCAGCTGCGCGGCAGGGTGGGGCGCGGCGACAAGCCGGGCCAGTGCGTCCTGGTGGCCGGGACCGACCCGGGGGAGCTGGGCGTCGAGCGGCTGAAGGCCCTGGCGTCCACCTCCGACGGCCGCCAGCTGGCCGAGGCGGACTTGATGCTGCGCGGTCCGGGCGAGGCGCTGGGCGCCAAGCAGAGCGGCTTGCCGCCCTTCAAGGTGGCGCGCTGGTCCTCGGACGCGGAGCTGGTGCCGGACATCCGCGGGGCCATTGCGGACATCCTGGAGCACGATCCCGGGATGAGCGATCCCCGCAACCGGGCGCTGAAAGACGAGGCGGTGCGCCGCTGGGGCAGGCTTCTGGGCCTGTTGGAGGCTGGTTAAGGCCCGCCGATGCTATAATGAATACGCCTGCTGGAGAGGTTCTGGCCCATGCCTGAGTCTGGAATAAAAAAACTTGGCCCCATTCGTCGCTGGGTGCGGGAGAGGCCTTTCCTTTTTCTCACCGTTGCCCTGCTGGCGATTCTGCTTTGCATGCCATTTGCCACCAGCAAGCTGGCCCGCTTGATCTTTGTTGAGTTGAACTTCCTTATGGTGCTGGGGGTAGCCGTCTCCGCCGCCGGCTATCGGCGGGTCTACATTACATGGGCGCTGTGTCTTTGGATTATCAGCGCCAGTTTGGATGTGATTGCATATTTTTATGCGGTGCCCCGCTTCGAGGGATGGATGCTGATAATCAACGAAATATCATCCTTGGCTTTTTTGGTGGGCAGCAGCGTCTTTTTACTCAGGTTCATTGTCAAGGCCGACCGGGTCAGCACCAATTCGGTTTTCGCGGCCACCAGTTCCTATCTTCTCATCGCCCTTATATGGGCTTATGCTTACTTCCTAGTCAGTATTGTAAATCCCCAAGCTTTCATCGCGGGCAACCAAGCCGTGGAAATCAGCCGGGTGGACATGGTCTATTTTTCCTTCGTGACCATCACCACCCTGGGCTATGGCGATATCGCTCCGGTGGCGCCTTTCGCCCGCATGCTGGCCGCGGTGGAAGCGGTGACGGGCCAGCTCTATTTGGCGGTGTTGGTGGCCTGGCTGGTGGGGCTCACCATCAGCAACCGCCGCAACCCCAGGCGGGATGCGGTCCAGCTTGGCGGCGGGGAGCCCGGCGAGGATTAGTCCTGGTCGTTGCGCCGCCGGCCTTTGCGGCGCTCGTCCTTCCATTTGACCCGCTTTTCGATGCCTTTTCGTTTGTAGGGCTTTTCCACAACGTTCTGCTGCACGATGAAAGAGCCGGGCATGGAATCCGGCGATGGCATGATGGGGCCAGTTGGCTTGTCCGGCTTGGGCTTGGCCGGCCTCTTGGGCGGCATTTTTTCCGGCACCGGCGGACCCATGAGGCAGTCGGCCGGTATCCAGTCGGCCAGGAACAGGTCCTCGCCCAGGCCGCTGAACATCACCCCTTTGTCCATGGCCTGCCGGGCCTGCACCGTGACCAGGACCGCTTCGGCGTCGCGGCGGCGGCCCAGGCGATAGGCGAAAGCCTCGTGCTTGGCCAGCATGAGCGGCGCGCCTGCCTTGGCCTCCAGGCCGCGGTCCCTGAGCACCGGCCAGGACCTGCGGCGCAGGGCGATGAAGATATGGGGAGGCGGCTCCACGCCGGGATGGGGCCGGGGGGGGCGGCGAGTGCGGCTGCGGATGAGGCTTTCCTTAAGCTCCAGCTCGTCCGGGGCCAGGCGGCTCGCCGCATCCAGGATCATGGACTCGCGCACCCCGCGCCAACCCTCTTCCTCGTGCAAGGCCTTGGTGAGTTCCTTCAGGGATACCCAGCCGTCGTCATCGGCCAGCAGGCCGAACTCATGGGGCGCAACTCCCAAAACATAGGCCAGCATTTTAACCAGGCCGGTTTCCTTGTGATCCTGTCGGCGGGGCATGGCGGGTCAGCAATCTACGCTTTGTTGGCGCAAGACGAAAACCTCGTTAAATAGTCCGGAGGCGAAAGCCGTGGGCCTAGCGGTAGTCCGTTTCCATGCCCTTGGGGCTCACGATGTAGAGCAGGCGGCCTTGGGGGTGCCACACCCGCACTTGCCAATCGGCGGCCTTGCGGTGGTCCAGGGGGACGTCCCACTGCAGGGGAGCCGGCAGCTCCACGCCTTGGCTTTTCAGGGCGTCAAGGGTGAGCTGGGCCTCGGGTTGGGCCTGGAAAACCGCTTCCACCTTGGCTTGCAAGGTCTGGGCGAAGCGGCGGGCCTGGGCGTCGCGATCATCGGCCGCGCGCTGGAAATCCGAGAATATAAAGATGGCGATTATAAACAGGGCGGCCACCAGGGCGATGGCCTCCATGGTGTAAGAGCCGCTTTGGCGGTTTAGCATGGGGCGTCCTTCTCCAGGCGATGGGTGATGCGTCCTCCGCAAATCGTGAGCACCGCGCGGCCGGGAAGCTCCCAGCCGGCAAAGGGGGTGTTGCGCGAAAGCGAGCGGAAATGCTCCGGCTCGACCTTCCACGCCAGGCCGTCGTAGATCACGGTCACATCGGCCGGTCCTCCCTGGGTCAGGCTGCCGCCCTTTAGCCCCAGGGCCTTGGCCGGCGCGGCGCTCATGCGCTGGATAAGGCCGGCCATATCCAACACACCCTCCTTTACTAACTGTAGCATCACTCCCAGGGCAGTCTCCAGCCCCACCACGCCGAAAGCCGCCTGATCGAACTCGACTTCCTTTTCCAGCACCGAGTGGGGGGCGTGGTCCGTGGCCACCAAATCAATGACGCCCTGGGCCAGGCCTTGGCGCACCGCCGCCCGGTCCTGGCTTGATCGCAAGGGCGGGTTCATCTTGAAATGGGTGTCATAGTCGCCCACGTCCTCGTCGCTTAGCACCAGGTAGTGGGGCGCGGTCTCGGCCGTGCAGCGGATGCCTTGGGCCTTAGCGCGCCTTATGGCCTCCACGCTGCCCGCGCAGGAAACATGGGCGATGTGCACCTTGGCCCCGGTGAGCCCGGCCAGGGCCAGATCGCGCTCAATGGCCAGCACCTCGGCTTGGGCGGGAATGCCGGTGAGCCCCAAGCGGGTGGAGGTGGGCCCCTCGTGCATGTGGCCGCCGGCCGAGAGGCTTAAGTCCTCGCTATGGCAGATCACCGGCAGCCCGAAGGTATCGGCGTATTCCAAGGCCCGGCGCATGAGGCGCGCGTCGGCCACGGGCCGGCCGTCGTCGCTGACCGCCACGCAGCCCGCTTCCTGCAGCTCGGCCATCTCGGTGAGCCCGGCGCCTTGCAGGCCCACGGTGATGGCGCCCACCGGATAGACCCGGGCGCTGGCCTCCTTGGCCGCGGTCTCCAGGATGGATTCTGTCACTGCCCGGGAGTCATTCACCGGGCTGGTGTTGGGCATGCAGGCCACGGCGGTGAAGCCGCCGGCCGCCGCCGCCGCGGTGCCGCTGGCGATGGTCTCCTTGTATTCATGACCCGGCTGGCGCAGGTGCACGTGCAGGTCGATAAGTCCCGGCGCCACCACCAGGCCGCAGCAGGGGACGACTTGGGCGTCGTCGGCCTTGATCTCGCCGCCGAGCTGGGCGATGGATCCTTGCTCGATGAGCAAATCGCCGGTTTCGTCCAGTCCGCTGGCCGGGCAGAGCAGCCGGCCCCCTTGCAGCAATATGCGGCTCATTTAGTCTCCGGGCTGAGCAAGAGGTATAGGAGCGCCATGCGGACCGCCACGCCGTTGGCCACCTGCTGTAAAATCACCGAATAAGGCCCGTCCGCCACCTCGGGGGACATTTCCACCCCCCGGTTGATGGGGCCGGGGTGCATGACCAAAACCTCGGGCTTGGCCTTGGCCAGATGCCTGACCCCCAGGCCGAAGCGCTGGGCGTATTCGCGCAGGCTGGGGAAGAGCACGTCTTCCAGCCGTTCGCGCTGCACCCGCAGCATCATCACCACGTCCGCGTCGTCAATGGCCTCCTGCATGCTGGAGGCGATCTCCACGCCCAGGCTCTCGGCGTAAGGTGGTATCAGGGTACGGGGGCCGTAGATGCACACGCTTGAGCCCATGGTGGTGAGCCCCAGGATATTGGAGCGCGCCACCCGCGAGTGGGAGATATCGCCGATGATGGACACCTTGAGGCCGTCCAGGCGGCCCAGCTTTTCGCGGATGGTCATCATGTCCAAAAGCGCCTGGGTGGGGTGCTCGTGGGTGCCGTCGCCGGCGTTGATGATGCTGGGCTTGATGTGCTTGGCCAGGAAATGGGGCGCGCCCGAGCTGGAATGGCGCATAACGATGAGATCCGGCGCCATGGCTTCCAGGTTCTTGGCGGTGTCGATCAAGGTCTCGCCCTTGGTGATGGAACTGCCGCTGGCGCTTAAGGAAAAGGTGTCGGCGGAAAGCCGCTTGGCCGCCAGTTCGAACGAGGTTTTGGTGCGGGTGGAGGCTTCATAAAAGAAGTTGATCACCAAACGGCCACGCAGGGTGGGGACCTTTTTGATGGGACGCTGGTTGATCTCTTTGAGGCTGTCGGCGGTGTCCAGGATATGGTTTATTTCATCCTGCGAAACGCCTTCCAGGCCCAAAAGATGGCGGCGGTTGAATTGACTCATTACTAAAGACTCCAAGCCCAAAAAAACCTCCGCTTACCAAAAATGGTACGGAGGTGGACAACCGCCGGAGCCTTAGCTCGGGCCCGTCGGCCGTGGTTTCGGCCAGCCATGTATAAGGTCCTCCAGGGGACGAAAATAAGCGAAAACCTTAATCCTGTTTAGTAGCAAACCTATGGCCGTGTGTCAAGGAAATCAAAGCGCCGCCCCGAGTTGTGGACACTCCGCCTGCTCCGTGGTACAAGCCAAACATGAGCCCACCGCTTGAAGAATTTCTACAACAACTGGGACGCGGTCTGAATCTTTCCGGCCAAGTGGCGCACAGTGAAAGAATCGCGTCAAAAAAGCCCAGCCATGCCCAGTTGGACCCGCCTTTGCCCGAGCCCCTGGAGCGGGCCTTGGCCGCCGGCGGGGTGGAGCGGCTTTATTCCCACCAGGCCCAGGCCCTGGCGCTTAGCCGGGACGGGCGCGATGTGGTGGTGGCCACGCCCACCGCCAGCGGCAAGACCCTGGTCTACGCGCTGCCCGTGCTGGAGCGGCTTTACAGCGATCCCCAGGCCAAGGCCCTGTTTTTGTTCCCTTTGAAAGCCCTTGAGCAGGACCAGCTGGCCGCGCTCAACGAGCTTGCGCTCACCGCCGGGCTGGGTCCGGTGGCCGCGGTGTATGACGGCGACACCCCGC